>JAFAFN010000225.1 GCA_023423475.1 Actinomycetes bacterium
GGTACACGTAGTCGGGTCGGTTGGCACGGAACCAGTAGTTCACGGCGGCCTGGACGCGCAGGTCGAGCTGGTCCCGGCGGGCGGTGAGGATGTTCGTGAACCCCTCGGCCTCGAGACGGCGGACGACGGCGGAACCGACGAGTCCACGGTGACCCGCGACGAACACCCGTGCGCCTCGATCCACGATTCGCTCCTTCAGTCGGCGGACACAACAGTCTTCCCCCTGCGCCCGGGGGATTCCAGGCATGCTGGCCCGGAGGCGGCGGGAGCATGCCGGCCGAGCGGCAGCAACGGCATGCCGGCCGAGTGCGATGCCGATTGTTCAGTTCCGGCGGCGGTGCGCCGACACAACCCCGGTGCAGCACGACTCGAACGACGACGGTGACCAGATCGACATCTCGACGCCACAGCGTCCGGAGGGGCTCGGTCTGAGCCAGTCCCTCATGGAGGACCTGGTGCTGCGCCGTGCCGTGGCGGAGGGTCGCACCCCGATGACCACCATCGCCGAGAAGCTCCACGTGTCGATCAACGTGGTCGAGTCGCTGCTGGGTGATCTGCGTCACCGCAAGCTGATCGAGTACGACGGCATGGAGGGTCGCGCCTACATGATCGCCGTCACCGAGGCGGGTCGTGAGCTGTCGATCCAGCGGTCGAGGGAGTGCCGGTACTCGGGCCCGATGCCGGTGTCGCTCGATCTCTACAACCGTGTCGTCCGGTCCCAGAAGCCCAACCTGCGCCTCGATCGCGAGATGTTGGAGCGCTCGTTCTCGGATCTGGTGATCGCCCCGGACCTGTTGGACCAGCTCGGGCCGGCCATCCACGGCAGCGGCGCGATGTTCCTCTACGGCCCGCCGGGCACCGGCAAGTCCAGCGTCGCCGAGCGCGTCGTGCGGGCCTACGGCGACGTCGTGCTGGTGCCGCACTGCATCGAGGTGGACAACCAGATCGTGTCGGTGTTCGACCCGACGCTGCACGACCCGGTCGAGACCCAGCCCCCTGGCATCGACCGGCGCTGGGTCGCGTGCCACCGTCCGGCCGTGGTCGCCGGTGGCGAGCTGCACGCCGGCATGCTCGACCTCCAGCTGGACCGCGACACCGGTGTCTACCTGGCGCCGCTCCAGCTCAAGGCCAACAACGGCGTGCTCGTGATCGACGACTTCGGTCGTCAGGCGATGACGCCCGAGGCGCTGCTCAACCGCTGGATCGTGCCGCTCGACCGGGCGGTCGACTACCTGACGCTGCACGGGCGCAAGATCGAGGTGCCCTTCGAGGTCAAGGCCGTGCTGTCGACCAACCTGGACCCGAGCCAGCTCGGCGACGAGGCGTTCTTCCGGCGCATCCACAACAAGGTGTACATCGGCGCGTGCACCGATGATCAGTTCGACTGGATCCTGGTGCGGGTCGCGAAGAAGCACTCGATCGACGTCGACGCGTCGGCTGCGGCCCGACTGCGCGAGTCCGCCAAGTCCCGCGGCGACGGCGAGCTGCGTGCCTACCTGCCGGGTGTGGTCTGCGAGCTGACGGTGGCGATCACGAACTACGAGAACTCGGCGCGGCAGCTCACCCCGGCACTCGTGGACCGGGTGCTCGACCTCTACTACACGAAGCTCGAGCACGTGCCGGGCGCTCCGGATCCGTCGACGTTGGCGGACCTCGACCCCGACGACACGCTCGGCGCACCGGCCGACGCCGTCGAGCCGCCGGTGTACCAGGCACCCGTCGAGGTCTGAGCCAGCGGTGCGGTGACGGCCAGATGTCGGCGCGAAAAGACCTGGACCTTCGGGACGGGACCCCGTCATACTCGACGACATGAAGTTGTGACGACGCCGCACGCACCGCGTGCGCAGCACACGTGAGCAGCGGTCGACCTGCCGACGAGGCCGTCGATCCACCGACTCCGTGTCCGTCCGTCGTCGGGCCCGATCGCCCGTGAACCCACTTCGCCGCGCCGTAGGGCGCCGGCGACGGCTCGGACCGGTCCACCCAGGAGGTCTCCATGACCGCACCTTCGAAGTCCCGCACGAGCCGGCGGATCACGCCCAAGGGCACGCGTCCGAACGGCACCGTCGCACCGTCCACCGTCGAGCGCCAGGCTGGCGGACGAACGACCGATGTGGTCCACGACCACTCGTGGACCCGCAACGACCACCAGCGACCGGGTCGCTCGAACGCTGGGCGTGACCTCGCCCGTCGTTCGGGTCACCGCGGCGGTCGCTGATCGTCCCCGCTACCAGGGACACATCGGTCCGCCGGGGCTGGCGCCCCGGCGGGCCCGGTGTCCGTCGTGTCGGCGCTACGTTGCGCCGATGGCTCCGCATCCACCGACCGTCGCGGACCTCGCGCTGCTCGTCGACGAGCTGCCGGGCCCGTGCGTCGTCGGTGTCGGCGGCACGGTCGCGGTCGGCAAGTCGACGCTGTCGGACGAGCTCGCCGATCATCTCCGCGAGGCGCACGGTCGGTCGGTCGAGGTCGTGTCGACCGACGGCTTCCTGATGTCGAACGCCCGCCTCGACGAGCTGGGACTCACCTTCTCGAAGGGCGCGCCCGACACCTACGACACCGCGGCGGTCGTGGCGTTCGTCGCCGCCGTGCACCGCGGGGATGAGGGCATCGCGGTGCCGAGCTACTCGCATGTGACCTACGACGTCGACCCGGGCGCGACGCGGGCCATCGATGTCCCGGACGTCGTGATCCTCGAAGGTCTGGCCGTCGTGACCGTCGACCGCACGGTACTCGACCTCGTCGACCTGTCGATCGTGGTCGTCGCGGATCCCACCGACAACGAGCGGTGGTTCGTCGAGCGGTTCATGGCGTTGCGACGCGCCGCGGTCGACGACGAGGCGTCGTTCTTCCACCAGTTCGTCGCGCTCGACGACGACACGGCCGACGTCGTCGCGCGTTGGACCTGGAACGAGATGAACCAACCGACCGCGCTGACCCACGTGCTGCCCGCCGTCGAGCTGGCCGACGTGGTCGTCACCGTCGGCCCCGACCACGCGATCACCGGGGTGTCGTCACCACAGCGGGGGCG
>JAFAFN010000241.1 GCA_023423475.1 Actinomycetes bacterium
TGGTCCAGGAGGGCAACCTCGGCCTGGAGCACGCCGTCGACAAGTTCGACTGGCGCAAGGGCTTCAAGTTCTCGACCTACGCCACGTTCTGGATCCGTCAGTCAATCGGCCGGGCGCTCGACCAGAAGGCCTCGTTGGTCCGTCTGCCGGGTGACCGCTCCGCTGCGCTGCGCGCCGCGCTGCGTCAGGTCGCGGGCGACGGTGACGAGCTCGACGACGAGAACTCGCGCCTCCACCGCCTCACCACGCCGACGTCGCTGGACCGAACCGTCGGCGACGACGACTCCAACGAGCTGGTGGACCTGCTCGCCGACTCCAAGGCCGGGCCCGAGGAGCTGATGCTCGACGCCGAGCACTCCGAGTGGCTCAACGGCCTGCTCGACGTGCTCGACCCGCGCGCACGAGAGGCGGTCGAGCAGCGCTTCGGCCTGACCGACGGCCAGCGCCGCAGCTACCGAGAGGTCGGAGAGGACCTCGGCGTCACCGCCGAGGCCGCGCGACGGCTCGTGAAGCGTGCGGTCAACACCGTGCGCGACCGGGCGCTGGCCACCGCGTCCTGAAGGCCGGCTCCGTTACCCGCTTCGGACCCACGGGGTCCGGCCGGTAAACTCGGAGCCGATGTCTCCCACCTCGACCGACCGAACGGACGCGACGGACTGGGCACCCACCTCGTGGCGTGACCGGACCGCGCTCCAGCAGCCCGACTGGCCCGACGCCGCAGCGCACGACGCTGTGGTGAAGACGCTGTCGAGCTACCCGCCGTTGGTCTTCGCCGGCGAGGCCCGCAACCTGACCTCGGCGCTCGGCCGTGTCGCGGACGGCGGCGCGTTCCTGCTCCAGGCCGGCGACTGCGCCGAGTCCTTCGAGGCGTTCTCCGCCGACTCGATCCGCGAGCGGCTCAAGGTCATCCTCCAGATGGCCGTGGTGCTCACCTACTCCGCGGGGGTCCCCACGGTGAAGGTCGGGCGCATCGCCGGCCAGTTCGGCAAGCCCCGCTCCGCACCGACCGAGACCGTCGACGGCGTCGAGCTGCCCAGCTTCCGGGGTCACATCGTCAACGACATCGACTTCAGCGCCGCGGCACGCATCCCCGACCCGCAGCGGCTGCTGCAGGCCTACCACCAGTCCGCGTCCACGTTGAACCTGCTGCGCGCCTTCACCAAGGGCGGCTTCGCGGATCTGTCCCGCGTGCACCAGTGGAACCAGGAGTTCGTCGCCGCCAGCCCCGAGGGCCGTCGCTACGAGCAGCTCGCCCAGGAGATCGACCGGGCGCTCCGGTTCATGGACGCATGCGGCATCGACCACCACACGGTCCCGGCCATCCACGAGGTCGACGTCTGGACCTCGCACGAGGCGCTGCTGCTGGGCTACGAGGAAGCACTCACCCGCCGCGACTCGCTGACCGGCGACTTCTACGACTGCTCCGCCCACATGGTCTGGATCGGTGAGCGCACCCGGGAGCTCGACGGCGCGCACGTCGAGTTCTTCCGGGGCATCTCGAACCCCATCGGCTGCAAGGTCGGCCCGACCGCCTCGCCCGACGAGGTGCTCGCGCTCTGCGAGGCGCTCAACCCGGAGCGGATCCCCGGCCGCCTGACGCTGATCACCCGCATGGGTGCAGAGAAGATCACCGACGGCCTGCGTCCGCTGCTGCGGGCGGTCACCGACGCAGGGCACCCGGTGGTGTGGGCGTGCGACCCGATGCACGGCAACACCTTCACCGCCCCGAGCGGCCGCAAGACCCGCCACTTCGACGCCATCCTCGACGAGATCAAGGGCTTCTTCGACGCCCACCGCGCCGAGGGCACCTGGGCCGGCGGTGTGCACGTCGAGCTCACCGGCGACGACGTGACCGAGTGCCTCGGCGGCGCCGAGGACCTGCTCGACGGCGACCTCGGGCTCCGCTACGAGACCATGTGCGACCCGCGGCTCAACGGCCGGCAGTCGGTCGACCTGGCGTTCCGCGTCTCGGAGCTGCTCCGCCAGCGAGGCTGAGCACCGATCCGCCCCCTGACCGGTGTGGGCTGCTCGGGAATGCGGACCGGTCGGCCATTGTTGACTGGACTGGTCGGATTTGAACGGTAAACTCGACCATCGCGGTCGGCATTGCCGACCCCGAGCTCGAGTCGAACCCCCGGGAGCAGTATGAGCACCATCGAGATCGACACCGACGGAGAGGTCGTCCTCGGCGGCGAGGGCGCCCGTCTCGGCGGCGCAGGAACCCCGGTCGTCGACCCGGGCATGATCGCCGACATCCGCAAGTTCGAGAAGTGCCTCGCCGGCTACCTCGACGGATCGATCGACGAGGACGTCTTCAAGGTCTTCCGCCTGGCCAACGGTGTCTACGGACAGCGCCAGGGCGGACACAACCAGATGATCCGCATCAAGGCGCCCTACGGAGCGATCACCCCCACGCAGCTCGACGCGATGGCCGACATCTCCGAGAAGTACAGCCGCGGTTGGGGCCACCTCACCACGCGCCAGAACGTGCAGTTCCACTTCGTCGACCTCGAGCGTGTGCCCGACCTGCTGTGGGAGCTCGCCCAGGTCGGCCTCACCACCCGAGAGGCCTGCTCCGACACGGTTCGCAACGTCATGGGCTGCCACCTCGCCGGCGCGTGCCCCCACGAGGTGCTCGACATCCAGCCCTGGGCCGACGCGACGTTCTGGCACTTCCTGCGCAACCCGATCTCGCAGCGCCTCCCCCGCAAGTTCAAGATCAACTTCTCCGGCTGCGCCACCGACTGCGGCCAGGCGATGTTCAACGACGTCGGCGTCATCGCGGTCAACCGCACGCTGGACGACGGCACGGTCGAGCCCGGCTTCCGGGTGTACGTCGCAGGCGGCCTCGGCGCCAACCCGCACCCCGCCCTCGCGCTCGAGGAGTTCACCTCGCGCGAGGACCTGCTCGCCACCATCGAGGCGTGCGTCAGGGTCTTCGAGCAGACCGGCAACCGCGACAACAAGCTCCGCGCCCGCATGAAGTGGGTCGTCGACGAGCTCGGCTTCGAGGAGATGCAGCGTCGCATCTTCGCCTCCCGCAAGTTCCTGATGGCCTCGTCGAGCTGGCCGGGCGGCATCCCCAGCCAGGTCATCGAGCGCGGCGACTCCCCTGCGGGCAGCGGCGGCGACGTCACCCCCGTCGGCCAGGGCCAGCCGGTGTTCCTGCGTGGCACCTCGCCCCGTCTCCGCTGGACCGAGGCCAACGTCGTGCGCGGCACCGCCAACGGCACGGTCTCGGCCCTCGCCTGGTCGCGACTCGGTGACGTCACCGCAGAGCAGTTCCGGGGCATCGCCTCGATCAGCCGCGACTTCGACGCCGAGGTCCGCATCACGAACCGTCAGAACTTCGTGTTCCGCGGGCTCTCCGACGACCAGCTCGGCGACCTGTACCTGCGCCTCGAGGCGATCGGCATGGCCGAGCCCGGCGCCGAGCTGAGCCGTGACGTCGTCGCCTGCCCCGGCGCCGACACCTGCAACCTCGCCGTCACCCAGTCCCGCGGGCTGGCCAACGCGATCGGCGAGGCGCTCGACGCCGCCGGACTCGGCGAGGTCGAGGGCGTGCGGACCAACATCTCGGGCTGCACCAACTCCTGCGGTCAGCACCACATCTCGGACATCGGCTTCTTCGGCGCAGAGCGTCGGGCCCACGGCCGCTCGGCCCCCGGCTACCAGATGCTGCTGGGCGGCTACGTCGGACAGGAGCAGATCCAGTTCGGCGCCAAGGCGCTGCGCCTGCCGGCCAAGGCAGCTCCCGAGGCCGCCGTGCGCGTCATCGGCCGGTTCGCCAGCGAGCGCGAATTCGCCGAGCCGTTCCAGGGCTGGCTCGAGCGCTCCGGCGGGGCCAAGGGCGTCGCCGAGTGGCTCGCCGACCTCGACGTCTTCCCCACCCCGGAGGAGAACGAGGACTTCTACGTGGACTTCGGCGAGACCGGTCCGTACGAGAAGGAGATCGGCGACTCGGAGTGTGCGGTCTGATGTCGCTCACACTCCCCACTCCGGCGCCGGCGAACCGTCTCACGGCCACCAACGAGCCGACCGAGCCACTGCCGGGTCCGTTCCGGGCGACCGAGTTCACCGACGACGAGCTCGCCGAGCTCAACGCCGAGTTCGAGTCGTACCCGGCGTCCAAGATCCTGCGCTGGGCGACCGACAACTTCGGTCCGCACCTGGCGCTGGCCGCGTCGATGACCGATGCCGTGCTGATCGACCTGGCGGTCAAGGTCGCCCCGGCGATCGAGGTCGTCTTCATCGACACCGGCTACCACTTCCCGGAGACGCTCGAGACCGTCGAGGTCGTCCGGCGCCGCTACGGCCTCAACCTGCGGATCATGACCGTGGCCCGCCAGGAGGAGGAGCTGTGGAAGGTCGATCCGGCCAACTGCTGCTCCGCGGTCAAGGTCGGCCAGCTCGACCGTGCGCTCGCCGGCAAGGCCGCCTGGATGTCCGGCCTGCGCCGCGACGAGGCCGAGACCCGGGCGAACGCGCCGATCGTGGCACGTGACCTCCGCGGCCTCATCAAGGTGAACCCGCTCGCCAACTGGACCATCGACGACGTCGACGCCTACATCGCGGATCGCGACGTCCCGGTGAACCCGCTCACGCTGCAGGGCTACCCGTCGATCGGCTGCATGCCCTGCACGCAGCCCGTCGCCGAGGGCGAGGATCCCCGCTCGGGTCGCTGGGCCGGTTCCGGCAAGACCGAGTGCGGTCTGCACCTCGGCTGATCAGCCGCCGGCGGCCTGAACGGCTGCCGGATCGACCGACGATCAGTAGCTGAAGCCCTCGGGCAGGTCGCGTGGCAGCGTGTCGGGCAGCGCGGGGCGGCCATCGGCGTCGACGGGGTGGTCGTTGTCGAACCACTCCGGCCCCGGCCACATCCAGTCGTCGGCCAACGTCATGTGCGCCGAGCGACGGGCGAAGCCCTCGGGGTGGTGGTACGCCCGGTAGCCCTTGCCGCTGCGCGGTCGACCGGGCATCTGGAAGCCGTCGCCCGAATGCCGACCACGCTTCGAGAACGGTCCGAACTTGGGCTCGTCGGAACCGGGCACGACACCGACGTGGAAGTCGCCGACCTCGTACTCCTTGATCGTCTGCACGGTCCACATGCCGTAGATGTCCCACATGAGCGACATCGAGGCCTCGTTGTCGGTGTGGGCGTAGCCGTACACCCAGCGCTTCTCGGGGAAGAACTCGTCCGCAGCGGCACCCATCTCGTAGGCCATGGTGATGCCGACGGCCTGACGCCGGAAGTCCTCGTGCACCCAGAGGTCGAACAGGAACGCCTCGTCGCGGGCGAGCTTGATCGGCAGCAGGCCCCGCTTGCCGTCGCCCTCGATCGGCGACTGGGTGAGCAGCCACATCTTGCCGATCGCAC
>JAFAFN010000208.1 GCA_023423475.1 Actinomycetes bacterium
CCAGAGCATCAAAGTGGTCAGGCTCGGGCGCCCCCACTCCGCGTAGCTCTGCAGGGCCTCGCGTTCCACAGGGTCGCCGAACTGCCGGAGCGGCAGCGCCATCAGGGCGAAGCGATCCGGGTAGGCCGCCGCACCGAGCACGGTGCCGAGCAACGCAGCCACCACGGGCAGGATCGCGGCGAGCTCCCCGCGACGTTCGTCGACCATCCGGGCCACGACCAGCAGTCCGATCACCGCGATGCCGTAGCTCCACGAGCCGTGCACGTTCACCCAGACGGCGAAGATCGGCACCATCCACCACGCGGACCAGCTGCGGGACAGGACCAGCACGGCCAGACCGAGCAGCACGAAGGCGATCAGGTGCGGGCGAGCGCTCAGGAACTCGACCATGCACATCATGGTCAGCGACGACGGCACGACGACCTCGAGCAACCGGCTGCGCTCGGACCACGGTCCGGTCAGCGCCACCACGACGATGCCGAGTGCGGCGCCCACCGCGGCCACGACCAGGCGGATGCCGATCGATCCGCCGACCGCGTCGGCGAGGCCCAACATGATGGACCAGCCCCAACTCGGGATCGGGAAGTCGGTCGAGCTGTAGAGGAAGGGATTGCTCGTGGGGACACCCCCGTCGACGATCAGCCGACCGGTCGCCAGGTGCGTCAGGGCGCTGTTGTCGCCGATGGGGCGACCGGCGACGAGGGCCGCGCACGCCCCGAACAGCAGCATGAGCGACACGAACGACCCGCCGCTGCCCGACGTCGGTGCGTCGGTGCCGTCTCGCTCGTCGCCGCGCTCCCCCGTGGTGTCGGAGCGCTCGGGCGTGTCGAACGCCGGCCACTGACCGGGGTCGACGTCGGTCGCGGTCACGTCAGAGGTTCTCGACGATCATCATCATCGCCGGGCCGAGCACGACCACGAACAACGCGGGGAAGATGCAGAACACCATCGGGATGAGCATCTTGACCGGCGCCTTCTGCGCCCGCTCCTGTGCGAGCTGACGACGCTTGATGCGCATCTCCTCGGCCTGTCCACGCAGCACACGACCGATGGACACACCGAAGGTGTCGGCCTGGATGATCGCGAGCACGAAGGAGCGCAGCTCCGGGGTGTCGCAGCGCTCGTCCATCGCGCGCATCGCGTCAGCTCTCGACGCACCCGCCCTGGTCTCGCCCAGCATGCGGGAGAACTCGTCGGAGAGCGGGCCCGGCACCGCGTGGATCACCCGGTCGAGCGCCTGTTCGAAGCCGAGACCGGCCTTGACCGAGATGGTCAGCAGGTCGAGCACGTCGGGCAGCGAGCGTTGGATCTCCTTCTGGCGGTCCTCGACCTTGCGGTTGATGACCGAGTCGGGACCGATCAGGAACACCGCGATCAGCAGGCCGCCGACGGCGAACTGCATCTTGCCGGTGAACGGCGTGAGGTTGATCACGAACACGAACAGGAACGTGAGGATCGCGGCGGCGACGGTCACCACGCGGAGTGCGAGGAACCTGTCGACGGCCTGCGGCGACGGGTTGCCCATGTGCACGAACTTGAGGCGGACCTTCTCGACGTAGCCCGTCGGGGTGAGCCGCTTCCCGAGACCCGTCAGCCCCTCGATGACCGGCTTGAAGGCGCGGTCCTTGAGGGGGTCGAGCATCTCCTGGTCGCGCTTGTTCTCGACCTCGTAGCCGTCGAGCTGACGCAGCGACTCACGCACCACCTGGCGCTCGTCGAGCTGGGTCAGCACCGTGAAGATGACCGTGCCGATGGCGCCGGCGATGAGCAATGAGGTGATCAGCAGCAATGGGGTCATCTGGTCAGACCTCGATCGTGATGCACTTCTTCATCCACGCGAACCCGATGCCCATCATCACCAGTGCGGCGATGACAAGGGCGTATCCGATCCCTGGGGTGAAGAGGAGCTTGATGTAGGAGGGGTTCATCACGAACATCACCGCGGCGAGCGCCGGAGGGAGTCCGCCGATGATGAACGCACTGATGCGACCTTCTGCGGTGAGGGTGGACACCTCACGGCGCAGGCGCTCTCGCTGGGTCATCGTGTCGGCCACCGTCAGGAGCAGCTCGGCCAGGTTGCCACCGACCTCTCGCTGGATGCGGATGGCCATCACGGCCCACGAGAAGTCGTCGCTCTGCATGCGCTCGGCGACCGACTCCAGGGACTCCTCGAGGGAGCGCCCCAGCCGGGTCTCGGACACGACCCGGCGCAGCTCGCGTCCCATCGGGTCGGACACCTCGGTCGAGCACGACTCGAAGCCCTGGCCGATCGAGTAGCCGGCACGCAGCGTGCCCGCCAGGAGGGTCAACATGTCGGGCAGCTGCGCCCGGAAGGCCTTCTGCCGCCGACGGATGAGGAAGTTGAGGATCGCGGTCGGCAGGATCGCCGCCACGATCAGCACCACGATCGCCACCAGGATGTTGCCCGTCAGGACGAAGAACAGTGCGGTCAGGATGATCGCGCCGACGGCGGTGAAGAACATCGCCTCGGGGGCACGCAGGGGCAGGTTCGCCTGCTCGAGCTTGCTCTCGACGGTCTCCAGCACGCCGCGCTTCTCGGCCATGTCGCCCGTGAACTCGACGGCTCGCTGGATGATCGGCACCGTCGTGTGGCTCTCGGCGAGCCCCGTGAACTCCTCGGGCTCCTCGACGCCGTAGGACTCGTCGTACACCTCGAGTCGGCGGGTCAGGTTGTTGTCGTCCGGCACGATCACCGACATCACGACCCAGGCGAGCATGGCGATCGCCGCCAGACCGAGCACCAGGATCAGGATCTTCGCGACCGAACCGGTGAGGAACGAGGCGCCGGCGGCCCCGTCGGCCGCGGCGGGCGCCAGTCCGATCACACCGGTGCGCAGCGCATCCGGGGTGTAGGAGACGACGCTGCTCGCCTCGCCGCTCGACACGGTGAGCGGGATCAGCCCGTCGGCACCTTCGACGGGAGCGAAGCCGAGGCTGAAACGACCGGCGAGCTGGGCGGCGACGTCCTCGTAGGCGCCGGCGAGCTGCTCGTCGTTCTGGAGGATCTCCATCGAGCCACCCAGGTCGTCGACCATGGCTCGCAACGTGCCCAGGTCGGAACCCATGGGGAGGGCGACCACGTCGAGGCGGACACCTGCGCGCTGCAGCGCGGACTCCGCAGCTGATGCGGCGGAACCCACGGCGTTGCTCGGCGACGCGCTGAACAGGACGACCGTGCCGACGACACCGGGGTCCCGGTCGTCGAGCAGCTCGGCCGCACGCACGAGTCCGTCCCAGGTCGCCGAGGTGCCCTGCGGAGAGATCGAGGCGAGACCGGCGTCGATCGTGGACTGCGACGCCGTCGGCCCGGTCTGCACCGAGGCCCCGCCGCCGGTGCTCACGATGCCCATGGTGGCCACGGGACCATCGCCGGGCATGAGCGGTGCGAGACCGTCCTTGGCCAGCTGCACGGTGGCGTTGCCGAGCGCCGAGGCGTTGTCGATGACCACGACGACCTCGTTGCGGATGCCGTCGTCGGCGTCGGTGACCTCGATCTTCTCGGATCCGCTGGCCAGGGTGAGCGTCTCGACGTCCGCACCGACGAGCGAGCCCTCGACCCGGACGTCGTCACCGGTGGCGTCGATCCGATCGACCACGACCGACGGGCCGCCCTTCTCCTCCTGGCTCCTGACGGCGCCGGCGTCGCCGATGGCGAAGCCGCCGACGGCGACCAGCATCAGCGTGGCGCACAGCGACCACCAGATCCGTTGGGCAGTGCTGCGCGGGCGGTAGGAGCGCCGCGGCGTCGTGGCGCTCACAGGCGGCTCACCGCCTTGCGCTCGGCCGCGTCGGGCGAGAACACCTCGGCGCCGAGGCGGATGCCCTGGTCCGAGAGCTTCTCGGCGAACTTCGGCCGCACACCCGTCGGCTTGAGCTGACCGCGGTAGCGGCCGTGCTCGTCGACGCCGGCGGCGAAGTCGAACAGGAAGATGTCCTGCAGGGTGATGACGTCACCCTCCATGCCCTGGACCTCGGTGATGTGAGTGACTCGGCGTGTGCCGTCGCGGA
>JAFAFN010000300.1 GCA_023423475.1 Actinomycetes bacterium
CAGCAGGACCGCGTGCTCGCAGCGCTGGGCCCGAAGATGCTCGAGCTGGCCAAGGACCGCACCGCCGGGGTGCACCCCTATCTGGTCACCCCGGAGCACACGGCGGTCGCACGGGCGGCGGTCGGCCCTGACCGACTGGTCGCACCCGAGCAGGCGGTCGTCGTGTCGAAGGACGCGACCCATGCACGTGAGCTCGCCCGGGGACACCTGGCCGGCTACCTCGGACTGCCCAACTACGCGAACAACTGGAAGCGCTTCGGCTTCACCGACGACGACATCGCGAACGGCGGCAGCGATCGACTGGTCGACGCGCTCGTGGCCTGGGGCGGCGAGGACGAGATCCTCGCACGTGTGCAGGAGCACCGTGACGCCGGCGCGGACCACGTCTGCGTGCAGGTGCTGACGGACAGCCCGACGGAACTGCCGGTCGACCTGTGGCGGGCGCTCGCCCCCGCACTGATCCAGGGCTGAGACGTGTCCGGCGTCCCTCCCACCGCGTCGGAGCACCCCTCGTCGTGGAAGTTCGACTTCCCGATCTTCCACGCCGAGGACCGAGCGGCGTGGCGTGCGTGGCTGTCCGAGCACCACGACACCGAGCGTGGTGTCTGGTTGTGCTCGTGGAAGCCGGCGACCGGGAGGGCTGCCTGCCCCTACCCCGATGCGGTCGAAGAGGCGCTGTGCTTCGGCTGGATCGACTCGACGGTCAACATCCTCGACGAAGAGCGCGGCCTGCAGATGATGACGCCGCGCAAGGCGAAGAGCGGGTGGACTCGATTGAACCGGCAGCGTGTCGCCGACATGGACGCAGCGGGTCTCATGACCGATGCGGGGTGGGCCGCGGTCGAGGTGGCCAAGGCGAACGGCTACTGGACGATCAACGACAGCGTCGAGGACCTGATCGAGGGTGACGAGCTCGCCGCCGCGCTCGACGCGGTGCCGGCGGCCCGTGAGCACTGGGACTCGTTCCCTCCGAGCGCGAAGAAGCAGATGCTCTGGTCGGTCGTCAGCGCTGCTCGGCCCGAGACCCGGACGAAGCGCATCACGGCGATCGTGGAGAAGGCGGCGCTCGGCGAACGAGCCATCTGAGCTGACATCTGCCTCCGTTTCGGTGCCATGACCCCGAATCGGAGGCAGAGATCGGTGCGGCTCACTCCAGGGTGATGGTGATGGCCTCGGCCATGCGGGCTGCGGTCGCACGGGCCTCGTCGACGGTGTCCGCCGCGGCGATCGCCACCGCCAGTCGACGCTCACCCTCGCAGATCGGCTTGCCGAACAGCCGCACCTGCGAGTCCACCTCGGCCAGGGCGACCTCGAGACCGTCGAAGACCGGGACGCCCGTGCCGTGTCCGAGCAACGGCACCGACGCTGCCGCGCGACGCAGCTCGACCGGAGGGACCGGCAGGCCGAGCACCGCCCGGGCGTGCAGCGCGAACTCGCTCATGTTGAGCGACCCGAGGGTCACCAGTCCGGTGTCGTGGGGTCGTGGGCTCACCTCGGAGAAGATCACCTCGTCGCCGCGGACGAACAGCTCGACGCCGAAGATCCCGTGCCCGCCGAGGCCCTCGACGACCTTCTTCGCGACCTCCTGCGCCCTCTCCCACACCTGGGGCGACATCGGGGTGGGCTGCCAGGACTCGCGGTAGTCGCCGTCGACCTGCACGTGCCCGATCGGTGGGCAGCACTGCACGCCGTTGACCGCGGACACGGTCAGCACCGTGATCTCGTAGTCGAACTCGACGAAGCCCTCGACGATGCAGCGGGCACCACCGGTGCGGCCGCCCTCCTGGGCATAGGTCCACGACGGCTCGATGTCGTCCTCGCTGCGCACGACGCTCTGCCCCTTGCCGGAGCTGGACATGATCGGCTTCACCACGACCGGCAGACCGAGCTCGCCGATCGCGGCACGCAGCTCGTCGGAGGACTCGACGAAGCGGTACGGCGACGTCGGCACACCCAGCTGCTCCGCAGCGAATCGTCGGATGCCCTCGCGGTTCATCGTCAGGTTCACCGCCCGGGCGGACGGGGCGACGTGCAGGCCATCGGCCTCGAGCTCGACGAGGGTCTGGGTCGCGATCGCCTCGATCTCGGCCACGACCACGTCGGGTCGCTCCAGGTCGATCACGCGGCGCAGCTCGGCGGCGTCGAGCATCGAGAACACGTGGCTGCGGTGCGCGACCTGCATCGCCGGTGCGTCCGCATAGCGGTCGCACGCGATGACCTCGCAGCCGAGCCGCTGGAACTCGATCACGACCTCCTTGCCGAGCTCGCCCGAGCCGAGCATGAGCACACGGGTGGCGGACGGCGAGAGCGGGGTTCCGATCGACATGGCTGGTTCGTACCACGACCGGGACCCCGAGGGGGAGTCGAGCCCCCCAGGGGGACGTGGACCCCCCAGGGCGATTTGGGGGATCGCGCCGATGTGCACGATCCGCCGGATCCCGGACAGTGGACGACATGACCACCACCAGCTCCCCCACCACGCCCACCACGGCGCTCGCCCCCTCGACCGAAGACCGCGACATCGTGCTCGACGTCGTTCGGGCCGGCGCGCTGGCGGTCGTGGTGCTCTGGCACTGGGTGTTCCACACGATCCGCTGGACCGACGGCGGCCCGAGGGTCGGCAACCCGGTGGCGGTCACACCGGGCATGTGG
>JAFAFN010000358.1 GCA_023423475.1 Actinomycetes bacterium
TCCAGGAGCAGATCGGCGTCCCCATCGGCGTCGTCGGCACCGGCCCCGGCCGTGATCAGTACGTGCACTTCAATGCGTGAGCAGAGCAATGCGTGAGCAGAGCAACGCCTGATCCCCTTTCGCCAGACCATCTCCACCCCTCGATCCCACAGGAGCACGACATGTCCGTCGTCAAGATCAACGCCATCACCGTCCCCGAGGGCATGGGCCCCGAGCTCGAGCGTCGTTTCGCCGCCCGTGCAGGTCTCGTCCAGGACCAGCCCGGATTCGAGGCCTTCCAGCTGCTGCGCCCGGTCGAGGGCGAGGAGCGCTACTTCGTCATGACGTGGTGGGACTCCGAGGACTCGTTCCAGGCCTGGCTGACCAGCCAGGACTTCGCCAAGGGGCATGCCCAGGCTGCGGCTGACGCGCAGGGGGCCCAGCCCGGCGGCGGCGAGGGCCAGCCCGGCGGCGGCGAGGGTCATGGCGGCGGCCACCCGCATGCCGGCGGCGGACACGGCCACGGCGGTCCGGTCGCGACCGGTTCCGAGGTGCTCGGATTCGAGGTCGTCGAGCGCATCGACGGCCCCTCGAAGTGACACCGGGTCGGCATCGGCTCGTGGAGATCGCCCGATGAAGGTCTGCGTGGTCGGTGGCGGTGGGCGTGAGCACGCGCTCGCCTCGGTGCTCGCACGAACGGCCGAGGTCGTCGTCACCCCCGGCAGTCCGGGCATCCCCGGGTCGGTGTCGACCCCACCGGAAGAGATCGACGCCGATCTCTTCGTCATCGGCCCCGAGGCGCCGCTGGTCGACGGTCTCGCCGACCGGCTCCGTGCGGCGGGTCGCCTCGTGTTCGGGCCGGGTGCGGACGGCGCCCGCCTCGAGGGCTCCAAGGCGTGGATGAAGGACCTGGTGGGCGCAGCCGGTGTGCCGACCGCCCGTCACGGGACCTTCGACGAGCTGGACGACGCGCTCGAGTTCCTCGACACGATGGCACCGCCGTTCGTGGTCAAGACCGACGGCCTCGCCGCGGGCAAGGGCGTCGTGGTGACCGACTCGCTGACCGAGGCGCGCAACGCCGTCGAGGACTACCTCTCCGGTCAGGCCTTCGGCGACGCCGGTCGCACGTTGGTCATCGAAGAGGGCCTCGTCGGCCCGGAGCTCTCGGTGCTCGCCGTGTGCGACGGACAGCGTGCCGTGCTGCTCGCGCCCGCCCAGGACTTCAAGCGCGTCGGCGACGGCGATGCCGGTCCGAACACCGGTGGCATGGGCGCCTACTCCCCGGTCCCGGGCATCGACGACGCGCTGCTGGACCAGATCCGCACCGAGTTCGTCGAGCCCACGTTGGCCGAGCTCCGCTCCCGGGGCATCGACTACCGCGGCGTGCTCTACGCCGGGCTGATGCTCACCGCCGAGGGACCGAAGCTCATCGAGTACAACGTGCGCTTCGGTGATCCGGAGACCCAGGTCGTCGTCCCGCGGCTGACCTCCGACCTCACCGAGCTGCTCGCCCAGGCGGCAGCGGGTGCGATCGTCGACGAGCCGACCTTCGCGCAGGACGCCATGGTCACCGTCGTCTGCGCGGCCGAGGGCTACCCGTCGTCGCCCCGCAGCGGCGACGTCATCTCGGGCATCGATGCCGCACGTGAGCTCGACGGCGTCGAGGTCTTCTGCGCCGGAGTGGCCGCGGCCGACGGGGCGCTGGCGACCAACGGCGGACGTGTGCTCAACGTGTGCGGATCGGGAGCGACGATCGCCGAGGCCCGAGCCCGTGCCTACGAGGGCGTCGGTCGCATCGAGTGGGACGGCAAGTTCTCCCGTTCGGACATCGCCGAAGCCGCAGCCGAGCTGTGAGCGGGCCAGTCGTGAGTGGGCCGGTCGTCGGCATCGTTGGCGGCGGTCAGCTCGCCCGCATGCTCGCCGAGGCGGCGACCCCGCTGGGTGTGCACGTCCGGGTGCTCGCAGCACCCGCGGATGAAGGTGCGACCGAGGTCGTGCCCGACGTGCAGGTCGGTTCGCCCGACGACGCCGACGCGTTGGCGGCCTTCGCCGCGACGGTCGACGTGGTCACCTTCGATCACGAGAACGTCGACCACGACGCGCTGCTCGCCATCGAGGCCGCCGGCACGCCCGTCCGGCCGCCGGTGGCAACGCTGCGCTTCGCCGACAAGGCCCACCAACGCCGCGAGTTCGCCGCCGCCGGGTTGCCGGTGCCGCCCTTCGCGGTCGTCGATCCGCGTGACGGAGCCACGGCGTTGGACGCGTCGCTCCGCTTCGCCGAGGAGCACGCCGACGCCGATGGTCGGATCGTCGCGAAGGCGAGCCGTGGCGGCTACGACGGCCGAGGCGTGTGGATGCTGACCGCGGATGAGCTGCCCCCGTTCCTCGAGTCCTACGACGGCGCGCCGCTGGTGCTCGAGCCGCGCCTGCCGCTCGACCTCGAGGTCGCGGTGCTCGTCGCTCGACGTCCGTCGGGCGAGGTCACCACGTGGCCCATCCTCGAGACGGTGCAGGTCGACGGCATGTGCGACGAGGTGCTGTGGCCCGCCTCGCTCGACGCGTCGCTCGCGGAGCGGGCCCGAGACATCGGCCGCCGCGTCGCCGAGGTCACCGGCGCGGTCGGTGTGCTCGCGGTCGAGCTGTTCGTGAGCGACGGTGAGCTCGTCGTCAACGAGATCGCGCCTCGGGTGCACAACTCTGGTCACCTCACGATCGAGGGCGCTGCCACGTCGCAGTTCGAGCAGCACCTGCGAGCGGTGTTGGACTGGCCGCTCGGCCCGACGACGCCGACCGCGCCCAGCGTCGTGATGGCGAACGTCGTCGGTGGCCCCGACGCGGATCCCAGGGACCGTCAGGCACAGGCGCTCGGGGCAGTGCCCGGGGCGAACATCCACCTGTACGGCAAGACGTCGCGGCCCGGTCGCAAGATCGGTCACGTCACGGTGCTCGGCGACGATGACCTCGACGCCACTCGGCGGGCTGCGAACACCGCGGCCGACACCCTCGCCGGCACCTGAGCCCGAGCTGGAAATGACACCTGTTTTCGGGGTGATCACACCGAAAACAGGTGTCATTTGGTGAACCGCTTGGTCGGTCGCACGTGGCAGGATCAGCGCATGACCGAACCCGTCGTCGGAATCATCATGGGGAGCTCGTCGGACCTGCCGATCATGGAGCAGGCCGCAGGGGTGCTGACCGAGTTCGGGGTGCCCCACGAGGTCCGAGTCGTCTCGGCACACCGCAGCCCGCTGCGCATGGTCGAGTACGCGACCACCGCACGTGAGCGCGGGCTGAAGGTGGTGATCGCCGGAGCAGGTGGCGCGGCGCACCTCCCCGGCATGGTGGCCTCGCTCACGACGCTGCCCGTCGTCGGTGTGCCGGTCCCGACCAAGCACCTCGGTGGCGTCGACTCTCTGCACTCGATCGTGCAGATGCCCGGGGGTGTGCCGGTGGCGACGATGGCGATCGGCGGCGCTCGTAACGCGGGCCTGATGGCGGTGCGGATCCTCGCGGTGTCCGACGACGTGCTCGCCGCCCGCCTCGCCGAGGACCAGCTGGCGCTCGAGTCGTTCGCCGCCGCCCAGGACGCCGAACTGCACGCCGGTGACTGAGCCCGGGCAACGCCGTCTGCGCACCGCCCTCCTGCTCGGTGGATCGAGCGACATCGGTCGGGCGGTGCTCGCCGCACTCGTGCCGTTGGGACTCGAGCGGGCGGTGCTGGCGCTGCGACAGCCCTCGGACGACCTCGAGGTGCCGACCGGGGTCGAGTGCGCCCAGCTGCCGTGGGACGCCACCGAGGTGACCACGCACGACGGACTGGTCGACGCGGCCATCGGGGTGCTCGGACGCATCGACGTGGTCGTCTGCGCCGTCGGCATGCTCGGCCACCATGCCGGGCGATCGATGGGACCGCTCGCCGTCGACGAGATGGTCCGCACCAACTTCGCCGGCCCTGCCGCTGCGCTGGCGGTGGTCGCGGACCGGCTCGTCGAGCAGGGTGACGGCACGATCGTGGTGCTGTCGTCGGTGGCCGCCGCACGGCCGCGGCGTTCGAACTACGTCTACGGGTCGTCCAAGGCCGGGCTCGACGCCTTCGCCCAGGGACTCGGTGACGCGCTCGTCGGGACCGACGTCGAGGTGCTGGTGGTGCGGCCCGGCTTCGTGCGGTCCTCGATGACCGAAGGGCTCGATCCGGCACCGATGTCGACCGATCCGGCGACCGTCGGCGCCGCGGTGCACCACGCGCTCGAACGCGGCCACGACGGCATCACCTGGGTGCCGGGCAAGCTCGGCCCGATGTTCGCCGTGCTGCGCAACGTGCCGCGCCCGCTGTGGCGACGCATCGCCGGCAACCGCTGAGCGGCGCCGCGCACCCTTCGTCGCTCCCGGCGCACCGGCGATCACGGCGCCGGTGTTCAGCCGAAGGTCTGCTTCCAGCCGCCCGGCAGCTCCTCGGCGCTGACCGAACCTTCCATCCACGTCGGATCCGGCGTCGCCCCGGGGACCTGCGAGGCCGCATCGAGGGCGGCGGCTGCAGCGATCGCCGCGGCGTGCTCCTCCTGGAGCTGACGCTGCTCGGCGAGCCGCTGACGGATCGCCTTGCGGGTGAGCTTCGGTCGTCCGGTCTTCTGCCGGCGCACCCCGCCGAGCTCGAGCGCGCACGCGATGCACGTCGGCGGCTTGGCGGTACCGAAGGGGAACACGACGCACTCTGGGCAGAACTGGTGGCCGCACTCGCCGCAGATGTACTCGCCCATCGTCATGGGGTGCTTGACGCAGGAGAACGACACCGTGGGTCACCTTTCTGAGCCGGGCACCGCCGCCGATGCCCTCGCGTCCTTGGGTATCGGCACCCCGGCGGCCCCCCTTGAGCGAGCGGGGGACCGGGTGGGCGTTGGGTTCCCAACTGGGAGAGAATGCTCCGGTGAGCCCCGTCCCGAACGTCCTCGCCAACCGCTATGCCAGCACCGAGATGGTCGACATCTGGTCCCCGGAGCGCAAGGTGGCGATCGAGCGGGAGCTGTGGATCGCGGTGATGACCGCGCAGCGCTCCAGGGGGATCGACATCCCGGTCGAGGCGATCGAGGCCTACCGGGCGGTCGTCGACCAGGTCGATCTCGACTCGATCGACGCCCGCGAGCGGATCACCCGCCACGACGTCAAGGCCCGACTCGAGGAGTTCTCGGACCTCGCTGGCTACGAGCACGCCCACAAGGGCATGACCTCCCGGGACCTCACCGAGAACGTCGAGCAGCTCCAGGTGCGGCGCTCGCTCGAGGTCCTGCGCACCCGTGTGGTCGCGACGCTCGCCCGCCTGGCCGAGCTCGCCGCGTTGCACGCCGACACCGTCATCGTGGGACGCAGCCACAACGTCGCGGCGCAGGCGACCACCCTCGGCAAGCGCTTCGCGAACCACGGCGAGGAGCTGCTCGTCGCCGCGGCCCGGCTCGACGAGCTCATCGCCCGCTACCCGCTGCGTGGCCTCAAGGGGCCCGTCGGCACCCAGCAGGACCAGCTCGACCTGCTCGACGGCGACGGTGCGGCGCTCGACGACCTCGAGTCCGAGATCGCCGCGCACCTGGGCTTCGACCACGTGCTCACCAACGTCGGCCAGATCTACCCGCGCTCGCTCGACCTCGAGGTCGTCTCGACGCTGGTCCAGCTGGTGTCGGGTCCGTCGTCGCTGGCGACCACGCTGCGCCTCATGGCGGGCAACGAGCTGGTCACCGAGGGCTTCCGCCCCGGTCAGGTCGGCTCATCGGCCATGCCGCACAAGATGAACGCCCGCAGCTGCGAGCGCATCAACGGCTTCCGGGTGATCCTCAACGGGCACCTGACCATGGCGTCGGGCATGGCGGGGGAGCAGTGGAACGAGGGTGACGTGTCGTGCTCGGTGGTGCGCCGTGTGCTGCTGCCCGACGCGTGCTTCGCGACCGACGGGGTCTTCCAGACGTTGCTCGACGTGCTCGGCGGATTCGGCGCCTACCCGGCGGTCATCGAGCGTGAGCTGCGCCGCTACCTGCCGTTCCTGGCGACGACCAAGGTGCTGATGGCGGCGGTGCGAGCGGGCGTGGGTCGAGAGGTCGCCCACGAGGTGATCAAGGAGCACGCCGTCGCCGTCGCGCTGGGCATGCGGGAGCAGGGCTCCGAGGGCAACGACCTGATCGAGCGCCTCGCCGCGGACGAGCGCCTCGGTCTGGACGCCGCCGCGCTGCAGTCCGCGCTCGGCGAGCCCATCACCTTCGTCGGCAACGCCCGCGAGCAGGTCGCGACGTTCGTCACCCAGGTCGCGGACGTCGTGGCCCGCCACCCCGAGGCGGTCGCCTACGACGGCGAGTCCATCCTCTGATGCCAGCCATCCTCTGATGCCAGCCATCCTCTGATCGGAGCCCCCCGTGAGCACCCTGACCACCACTCCGGACCTCGGTCTCCCGCTCGTGCACCGCGGCAAGGTGCGCGACCTCTTCGACGCGGGCGACGGTCGCCTGCTGATGGTCGCGACCGATCGCCTCTCGGCGTTCGACGTCGTCATGGCCGAGGCCGTGCCCGACAAGGGACGGGTGCTCACCGCCATGTCGGTCGCGTGGTTCGACGAGCTCGCGGACGTCATCGGCAACCACCTGATCTCGGCGGACCTCTCGGACCTGCCCGAGTCCGCGCAGCACCCGTCGCTCGCCGGGCGCACGATGCTCTGCCAGCGTGCCGAGATGCTGCCGATCGAGTGCATCGTCCGTGGCTACGTCGCGGGGTCGGCGTGGAAGGAGTACCGCCACTCCGGCACCGTGCACGACATGGCGGTCCCCGCCGGCCTGCGAGAGGCGGACCGACTGCCCGAGCCGATCTTCACACCGTCCACCAAGGCGGCCGTCGGTGACCACGACGAGAACATCGACTTCGATGCGGCGGTCGAGCTCATCGGCGGCGAGCTGGCCGAGCAGGCCCGAGCGGTCAGCCTGGCGATGTACGCCCGTGCCGCGGTGCGCGCGGAAGAGGCCGGCTTCCTGCTGGCCGACACGAAGTTCGAGCTCGGCCTGATCCCCGACGGCGACGGCGGCACGCGCCTGGTGGTCGCGGACGAGGTGCTGACACCCGACTCGTCGCGGTTCTGGGCGGCGGAGGACTGGCATCCGGGCGCGACACCCCAGGGCTTCGACAAGCAGCCCATCCGCGACTACCTGGAGTCGCTCGGATGGGACAAGCGTCCGCCGGCTCCCGCGCTGCCCGTCGACGTGATCGCCGCGACCGCCGGTCGCTACACCGCGGCCTACGAGCGGATCTGCGGCCGTGAGCTGAGCGACTGGCCCGGCGCCTGAGCTGAATGCCTGCGACTCGGAGCCGACATTCCGAGTACTGCGGTCGCTCTGCGACCACAGCGCTCGGAAATTCGGGCGGTCTGCACCGTCCACCCGCGTGGCGGAGCGCCCCGACGGGTGTGGAAGAATCGGCTCATGATCTTCGACGTGGTGGTGGAAGTCCGGCTCCGTCCCGGGATCGCCGATCCTCAGGGCGCGACGATCGAGCGTGCGCTGCCGGCCCTCGGCTTCGACGGCGTGAGCGGCGTGGGCGTCGGCAAGAGCATCCGCTTCACGGTCGAGGCCGACGACGCGGCGACCGCCGAATCGCTCGTGGGTGACATGTGCGAGCGCTTCCTCACGAACCCGGTGATCGAGGACTCCTCGGTGTCGCTCACCCCGGCCGCCGTCGCGGCGGGCTGATCGTGGCAGCAAACGTCGCCATCATCCGCTTCCCCGGTACGAACTGCGAGTTCGACGCGGCCGAGGCCGTCACCGATCTAGGTGGAAGCGCAGAGATCCTCTTCCACGACGAGACGTCGCTCGGCGCGGCCGACGCGGTCATCGTGGCGGGCGGCTTCGCCCACGGCGACTACCTGCGTCCCGGGGCGATCGCCAGATTCTCCCCGATCATGGATGCGGTGTCGCGATTCGCTGCAGATGGCGGGCCGGTGGTCGGCATCTGCAACGGCTTCCAGGTCCTGACCGAGGCACACCTGCTGCCGGGTGCGCTCCAGAAGAATGCAGGCTCGAAGTTCCGTTGCGGAATGGTGCAATTGCGGGTCGAGACGACCGACTCGGTGCTGACCTCTGCGGCATCGGTGGGTCAGGTGCTCGACATCCCGATCAACCACTTCGAGGGCAACTTCACCTGTTCGCCCGAGACGCTGGCAGAACTGCAGGGCGAGGATCGGATCGTCGTCCGCTATGTCGACAACCCGAATGGTTCGGTCGACGACATCGCAGGAATCTGCAATGCGGGTCGCAACGTCGTCGGATTGATGCCGCACCCCGAGCGTGCGTGCAACGAGCTGCTCGGCTCGGTCGACGGCCGGGTCATGCTCGAGTCGTTGCTCTCCGCAGCCGGCGCCCGTCTGTCGCCGGCCAGCTGAGACCGGCCGGACCTGCGGCCCGGCCGGCTCGCAGGCGGTTCAGTCGGCCCGGGAGATCCCGGCGCGCTTGAGCACCGCAGCGGGCACACCGATCTCTCGCCATGCGGCGTACGAGATGCCCTTGTGCTCGCCGTACGCCTTCGCCGCAGCGACGAATTCGTCCTCGATCGCCGTCATGTCGACGGGCTTCTCCATCTTCGCCAACTCGGCGTTGAGGTTCATGCGTTCCTGGGTGAGCTCGAGACGCTTCACCGGGGATGCATCGACGGCCTCTTCGTCGATCTTCTCGAGTCGGCGAGCGATCGATTCCGGTGTGCGCTTGCGGCCACGGCGCGGCTTGTTGGTTTCGAGAGCTTCCAAGTAGTGCTTGATCGGCCGTGAACTGAGCCGAGTCGTCGTCTTCGGTGCCGGTTCGGGCGTCGACTTCTTCTTGGATTTCGCAGTTGCCATGTCGTCCATTTGATACCCGGCGGAGGGCAGAGGCAACTACCTCCAGTGCGCGTTCCGGCGGCAGATCGGCCCTGCGGTAGCGTCGAGTCCATGGTCGACGCTGCGATGGAGGAACCGACTCACCGTGCCCTTGGGCTCACGGACGACGAGTTCGATCGCATCCGGGAGCGTCTGGGACGTGAGCCGAACCACCTCGAGCTGGCCATGTACTCGGTCATGTGGTCCGAGCACTGCTCGTACAAGAGCTCGCGCATCCACCTGCGTCGTTTCCCCTCCGAGGCACCCTGGGTGCTCGTCGGGCCGGGCGAGGGCGCCGGCGTCGTCGACGTGGGTGACGGCATCGCGGCGGCGATCCGCATCGAGAGCCACAACCACCCCTCGGCCATCGAGCCGTACCAGGGGGCGGCGACCGGCGTCGGTGGCATCCTGCGCGACATCTTCTCGATGGGGGCCCGTCCGATCGCCCTGATGGACCCGCTGCGACTCGGTCCGCTCGACGATGCCCGTTCGCGCTGGATCGCCGAAGGCGTCGTGTCGGGCATCTCCGGCTACGGCAACTCCGTCGGCGTGCCGAACGTCGGCGGCGAGACGGTGTTCGACGAGTGCTACGCCGACAACCCGCTCGTGAACGTGCTGTGCCTGGGCACGATGCCGGCCGACCGGCTGGTACTCGGCCGTGCAGAGGGCGTCGGCAACCTGGCCGTGCTGTTGGGCTCGACGACGGGTCGCGACGGCATCGGTGGTGTGTCGGTGCTCGCCTCGGCGGGGTTCTCCGACGACGAGGCCGATGCCCAGAAGCGACCGAGCGTGCAGGTCGGCGACCCCTTCGAGGAGAAGCGCCTGATCGAGGCCTGTCTCGAGCTGCTCGAGAACAACCTGGCCGTCGGCGTCCAGGACCTCGGTGGTGCTGGCATCACGTGCGCGACCGCAGAGACCGCGGCCAAGGGCGGCGCGGGGATGGACGTCTTCGTCGACGTCATCCCGCAGCGTGAGCCGAACATGGAGCCCTTCGAGGTCATGACCTCGGAGTCCCAGGAGCGCATGCTCGCCATCGTCGAGCCGCAGATGCTCGACGCCGTGCTCGCCATCGCCGAGCGCTGGGAGATCCGCGCCACGGTCATCGGCATCGTCACCGACACCGGCAAGCTGCGGGTGCTCGACCGCGAGGGCGGCGAGGTCATCGCCGACATCCCGGCGAAGTCGCTCGAGGACGAGGCGCCGCTGTACGACCGGCCTCTGGCCGCGCCGGCCGATCTCGAGGAGCGGGCGCTCGACTCGGCGAACTCATTGCCGGCTCCCGCCGACGCCGGCGCCGATCTGCTCGACATGCTGTGCGACACGAGCTGGGTGTGGTCCCAGTACGACCACATGCTCTTCCTGAACACCGTCGAGGGCCCCGGCAGCGACGCTGCGGTGCTGCGCCTGAAGGATCCGCGCACCGGCGCCGACACCGGCAGGGCGCTCGCGCTCACGACCGACGGCAACCACCTCTGGGGTGCGGTCGACCCGAGGGCCGCCGCGGCGATGACCGTGGCCGAGTCGGTCATGAACCTCGCCTCGGTCGGTGCCCGACCGCTGGCACTGGTGAACTGCCTCAACTTCGGCAACCCGGAGCATCCCGAGGTCATGTGGCAGCTGTCCGAGACCGTCGACGGCATGTCCGAGGCACTCGACGCGTTCGGCCTGCCGTGCATCGGCGGCAACGTCAGCCTCTACAACGAGAGCCGTGGCCGTGACATCGATCCGACGCCCGTCGTCGGTCTGCTCGGCATGGTGGACTCCCTCGAGCGGCGTCCGCCCGGCGCCGGGCTGGTCGAGGGCGGTCGACTGCTGCTCGTCGGCGGCATGGTCGAGGAGCTCTCCGGCTCCGATTGGGCCGCCCGCCAGGGCCACCGCGGTCGCGGCACCCTGCCGTCGGTCGACCTCGCGGCCGTCGCCAGGACCGCCGGTGCCGTGCGTGAGCTGGTCGCCACCGGTCGACTCCAGGGTGTGCACGACGTCGGGCGCGGTGGCGTCGGCCTGGCGCTCGCCGAGATGGCCGTGAGCTCCGGCGTCGGGTTCACCGCGGCGCGCATCGCCGATCACATCCAGCTGTTCTCGGAGTCCGCCGGCCGTGCCGTGCTCTGCGTCGACCCCGAGCAGCTGACCGAGGTGCTCGAGCTGCTCGCCGCCCACGACGTGCCGGTCGATCGGATCGGCCTGGCCGGCGGCGACCGACTCAAGGTGAAGGACGTGCTTGACGTCGCCCTCGCGGATGCCGTCACCGAGTACACCGAACGCCTGCCCCGGGCCCTCGGGTCCGGTACGACCCAGGGCTGACCGGGCCGTCCGCGGGCAGGCCGGCGTCGGAGCAGGTGGGCCGGGCCGATGACGACCGGCCGCTTCGCGCCGAGCCCGACCGGTGAGCTGCACCTGGGCAACCTGCGCACCGCGTTGCTGGCGTGGTGCTGGGCGCGCCACGACGGCGGCTCGTTCCTGCTGCGCGTCGAGGACCTGACCACGGGCGCCGAACCGATCGGCGAGGCACAACAGCTGGCCGACCTGGCGATGCTCGGCCTGGACCACGACGGCGTGGTCATGCGTCAGTCCGATCGGACGGCGGACCACGACGCGGCGATCGCCCGACTCGAGGCCGCAGGTCGCACCTACCCGTGCTACTGCTCACGTCGGGAGATACGCGACGCGGCGACCGCACCCCACGGCCCGTCACCCGAGGGCGCCTACCCGGGGACCTGCGCCGGGCTCGACGAGTCGCAGCGCGTCGCTCGGGTCGCCGAAGGGCGTCGACCGGCGACGCGGCTGCGGGCCGGCGGAGTGACCGTCGGCTTCACCGACGACGTGCACGGCCAGGTGACCGGGTTCGTCGACGACTTCGTGCTGCGACGAGCGGACGGCGTCGCGGCGTACAACCTGGCGGTCGTGGTCGACGATGCCGCGCAGGGCATCGACCAGGTG
>JAFAFN010000367.1 GCA_023423475.1 Actinomycetes bacterium
TGGCGCTACCTGTTCGCCGCGCTGCTCTCGGTCCTGCTGCTCGCCGTCTTCACGGTCGCCGGCACGACGGTCATGGCCACGAAGCAGCGCCGTCTCTGGCTGCCCGTCACCTGGTTCCGTCTCACGAAGTGGTCGATCGCGTTGGCGTTCGAGGTGCTCGGCGACGTGTTCGCCTCGGCGCTGCCGAAGCACCATCCCCGCGACTTCACCGACCCGGTGCTGCTGAGCGCCTGGTTGAAGTACTTCGATCCGGCGACGGCGACCATGCCCCTCTGGACCTCGACGGTCCCCCAGTCGGCTGGCGCTCAGTCGTCTGGCGCTCAGTCGTCGGTCAGCGAGATCGCGTACTCGGGGCAGTTGTCGACCGCGAGCTGCGCCTTGCGCTCGAGCTCCGAGGGCACCTCGCCCTCGACACGCAGCACCGCGTAGCCGTCGTCGTCGACGTCGAACAGCTCGGGCGCCAGCAGGTAGCAGCGGTTGTGGCCCTGGCAGAGGTCGCGTTCGAAGGTGATCCTCATGCGACACCGCCGACGCGGTCTAACGACGCGTCGGTCGACGACGCTGGCGCGTCGTCGACCTCGAGCAGACGCAGCGGCAGCACCCTCGGGCCCCGGACCTGACCGGTGGACCAGCGCACGGCGTCGGGATCGTCGAGCTCGAACTCCGGGATGCGGCGCAGGAACTCCTCGATCGCCACGGTCAGCTCCATCCGTGCCAGGTTCGACCCGAGGCATCGATGGATGCCGAGTCCGAACGCCGCATGGCGGTTCTTCTCGCGGTCCAGCAGGACCTCGTCGGCCCGCTCGAAGAACTCGGGGTCCCGGTTCGCCGAGGGGAAGGGCAGCAGCACCCAGTCGCCCTCGTTCATGGTCCTGCCGCCGATCTCGACGTCCTTGGCGACCTTGCGCGCCATCGTCACGGGGGCGTACGCCCGCAGCAGCTCCTCGATCGCCATGGGGATCGAGGACGGGTCCTCGAGCAGACGGCGCCGGTCCTCGGGGTGCTGCGCGAGGTGCCAGATGCTGGCGCCGATCGCCGACCACGTCGTGTCGATCCCGGCGATCAGCAGCAGGGCGACGGTGCCGACGATGTGCTGGTCGTTGAGCGGCTCGCCTGCGATGTCGGCGTCGAGCAGGAAGCCGATCAGGTCGTCGCGGGGCTCGACGCGGTGCTGCTCGATCGACTCGAGCAGGTAGGCGACGAGCGTGTCGCCCGGGTCGACCTCTTCGTTCTGGCCGCCGGTCTCCATGATGCGGTGGATGAACGTGCGGAAGCGGTCGCCGTCCTCGGGTGGCACACCCAGCATGTGGGCGATCACCCGGACCGGGATGTGCTGCGCGTACTGCGTGGCGGCGTCCGCGACGCTCGGCACGCCGTCGGGTCCGTCGAGCATCTCGTCGAGCAGCTCACGGCAGAGCTGACGGGTGGCGGGCTCGAGGGGCCGGATCGCCTTCGGCGAGAACGCCGGCAGGAGCAGGCGTCGTGCGATCTCGTGGAACGGCGGATCCGACGTGATCGGCGGGGCGTAGCCGACCGGCGCGTCCTGGTCCGGTTCGAAGACCGACACGATGACGCCGCGCGAGCTGAAGTTGTCCGTGTCGTGCGCGATCGCTGCGACATCCGCGTGCCGGGTCGGCAGCCACATCCCGCCGAACCGCTCCGAGTGGGCCACGGGGCAGCCCGTGCGGAGCTCGTCCCAGATCTCCGGGGCGGCAGCGGCGTAGGCGGGATCGGTGTGGTCGAAGTCGGTCTCCCAGCTGGTCACCGGACAGCGCTGCGCCGGTCCCGTCTGCGTGTCGCTCATACGTTCTCCGTTCCACGTACCTGAAGCACCTTCAGCTTCCAGCCTAGGCGGGTTGGCGCCCACCCGAGCAGGCGGCGGTACGATCGTCGCCTGTCCGAGAACACCCCTCCCGACGCCGTCCGACCGTCGCCCCGCACGGGTGCGGTCACGGAGTGCGACACCCCGGATCCCGCCGCCACCGTCGAGGCGATGACGGCGCTGCGTGGCACCCGACAGCGGCGACGGCTCGGAGACGTCGTCTGGGGCGATCTGGCCTACCGCGTCTACACGACCGCCCTCGCCTCGCTGGTGCTGGTGATCTTCGCATCGGGCTTCGTGGGCGACACCGAGCTCTCACCGAGCTCGGTCGCCACCGTCACCGCGGACGGCCCGGCCTGGATCGGGCTGTTCGTCGCCACGCTGATGGTGCTCGGGCTGCGATCGGGTCTCCGCAGCGGACCGATCGCACTCGAAGGGGCCGACGTCCACCACCTGCTGCTCGCCCCCGTGGATCGCTCGTCGGTGCTGCGCCGACCCGTGGTCGGCATGGTCGGCTACGGCGCTGCGGGCGCAGCGGTGCTCGGCGCGCTCGTCGGTGCGCTGTGCGCACAGCGCCTCCCGGGCTCGTCCTCGTCGTGGTTGCTCAGCGGCGCGCTGTTCGGACTGACGTGCGCGACCCTCACCCTCGGCACCGGTCTGATCACCGCATCGCGGCGTGTGCGACGGCCGATCCTCGATCTCGTGGTGGCAGCGCTCTTCCTCTGGTCGCTGCTCGACGCCGCGGCCGTCGTGCCCGGTGCTCCCCTGACCTTCGTCGGCTCGATGCTGCTGTGGCCCCTCGACCTGGATCCGGTCGCGACGGTCGGCACGCTCGTGGGCATCGCCCTGGTCGTGGTCGGTGCGGCCGTCGTCGGTGGGCTCTCGATCGAGGCGGCACGGCGACGCACCCAGCTGGTCGGTCAGCTCCGGTTCGCGGTGACACAGCAGGACCTGCGCTCGGTGATGCTGCTGCGTCGCCAGCTCGCCGCGGAGCGTCCGCGCAACCGCACGCGCCTGCGCCGCCTGCCCAGGTTCCTCGGTCGCTTCCCCGTGTTCGCGCGCGACCTGCAGAGCATGTTGCGCTGGCCGACCGTCCGCGTCGTGCGGGTCCTGATCCTCTGCATCGGTGCCGCGCTCGCCCTCCGTGGTGTGTGGGACGGCACCACACCACTGATCCTGCTCGCAGGCATCGCCGGCTACGTGGCGGCGCTCGACGCGATCGAGCCGCTCGCACAGGAGATCGACCATCCGACGATGCTGCGGTCCTACCCCGTCGCCCAGGGCATGGTCCTCGTCCGACACCTGGTCGCACCGGTCGTGGTCCTGCTGGGGTTCGGCGCGGTTGCGCTGGGTGTGGCCTGGGCGATCGGTCCATCGGTCGAGGTCCTGACCGTGGGCGCCATCACGCTGGTGAGCTCGAGCGTCGCATCGGTGGCCGGTGCGGCGGTGAGCGTCGTCTCCGAAGCGGTGCTCGACCAGTCGAGCGAGGCGATGATGCCGCCCGAGGTGGCGGGTCCACGCGTCGTGATCCGGACGCTCTGGCCGCCGCTGGTCGCCGTGATCGGCATGCTGCCGGTGCTCGCTGCGCAGCGCATGATGCGCAACGGCGAGCCGGTGGAGTCGATCGCCCTCGCCGTCGCGGGTGCGTCGCTGGCGCTCTCCGCGATCGTGTTCACGTGGGTCCGCTACCGCGCCGACCTGCACCAGGCGATGGGCCAGGCGATGCGCGGCGAGGTCCCACCTCGCCCCGACGAACGACGAGGAGACGTGTCATGAGTCGACGCAGCGGCGGTGGAACCCGACCGACACCCCGTGCGACCCCGGCGATCGAGGTCACCGACCTGGTGAAGAACTACGGCGACGTCGTCGCCCTCGAGGTCGACGAGCTCGAGGTGCCGCAGGGACAGTCGGTGGTGCTCGTCGGCCACAACGGCTCCGGCAAGTCGACGCTGCTCAGCATCCTCGCCGGCACCCTCGAGGCGAGCGAGGGCACCGTGCGGGTCGAAGGTGAGCCGCCGGATTCCCTCGTCGCCCGCGCCGGGCGTTCCTGGCTGCCGGACAACCCGGTGCTCTACGACGACCTGAGCGTGCGCGAGCACCTCGAGTACACGAGCCGGATGCACGGCGGTGACGGCGAGGAACCGCTGCTCGAGGAGCTCGTCGAACGACTCGGGTTGTCGGGCAGGGAGGACGACCTGCCGTCGCAGTTCAGTCGCGGTCTGCGCCAGAAGACCGCCGCCGCGATCGCACTGTGCCGTCCCTTCTCGCTGCTGCTGGTCGACGAGCCGTTCGTCGGACTCGACACCAGCGGACGTGCGGCGCTGTTGGAGCTGTTGGCCCAGGCCCGTGCCGAGGGTGCGACCATCGTCGTCGCGACCCACGACCCGGCGGTGATCGAGCAGTTCGAACGCGGCATCGTGCTGGACAACGGCGAGATCATCCACGACGGACCGGCCTCGGAGCTGCCAGCATTCCTGTCCGCCGACGCGGCACACCACGAGGGCTGAGCACCTGGGGCCAGCCACGCCCAGCACACGAGAGCAACGGGGGACCACATGACCGACCGCATCCGCCTCGAAGTGGACGGACCGATCGCCACCATCACGAACGACAACCCGGACAAGCACAACGCGTTCGACGACGAGATGGACGCCGCGCTCTTCGCGATCCTCTCCGAGCTGCACGGGCGTGACGACGTGCGCGTGGTGATCTGGCGTGGTGAAGGGCGTTCGTTCTCCTCCGGCCGGGACGTCGGCTCGATCGGTGTCGCCAAGACCGAGCTCAGCCACCACGAGCTGATGCGACGTGGTCACCGCGGCATCCAGCAGCTCTGGGATCTCGATCAGCCGGTCCTCGTGGCGTGCAAGGGCTGGGTGATGGGCGGCTCGTTCCAACGTGCACTGCTCTGCGACGTGCGAGTCGCGGCCGAGGGCACGCGCTTCCGCCTCCCTGAGCTCACCCACGGCGTCATCCCCGACACCGGTGGCGTCGCGGTGCTGCACCAGATGTGCGGACCCGGTGTCGTCAGCGACCTCGTGCTCACCGGTCGGGTGATGGAGGTCGACGAGGCCATGGCCCACGGGATCGTGTCGAGGGTGGTGCCCGGGGACGAGCTCGACGGCGTGGTGCACGAGATGGCCGAGCAGATCGCCCGCACGCCGAAGATCACCGTGAAGCTCGCCCGAGAGGTGATCCGTCACCTCTCGCTGCCCGAGCTGCGCGCGTCGATGGCCGACGAGCTGACCTACCAGACGACGCTCAACAAGAGCGACGACTTCGCCGAGTTCCGGGCTGCGCACGCCGAGCAGCGTGCGCCCCGCTACACCGGCAGCTGAGGGAGCGACATGACGGAGATCACCGGACTTCCCCACCCTCCCGCGCCGGGCGCCACCGCCCTCGTGCCGGGTACGTTCGACGGCGTGGCCGTGGTCGTGACCGGCGGCGGTACCGGCCTCGGCAAGGCCATCGCCTCGGAGTTCGCCCGCTTGGGAGCGAACCTCGCCGTGCTGAGCCGCAAGCCGGAACACCTGGCCGCGGCCGGTGAGGCCCTGTCCGAGCTGGGCGCACCCGTGCTCACCGCCGAGTGCGACATCCGCGACGCCGAGAGCATCTCGGCCGCGTTCGACGCCGTCGAGGACTACTTCGGGCTGCCGGGGGTGCTGGTCAACAACGCCGCGGCGAACTTCCCGTCGCCGGCCGAGGACCTCTCGCCCAACGCCTGGCGCACCGTGGTCGACATCACGCTCAACGGCACGTTCCTGATGTGCCGCGAGTACGGTCGCCGCCTCCTCGAGGTCGGCGCGCCCGGTTCGATCATCAACGTCGGCGCGACCTACGCCTGGACCGGCGGTCCCGGCTTCGCCCACTCGGCCGCGGCGAAGGCAGGGGTGAAGAACCTGACCGAGTCCCTCGCCGTGGAGTGGGGCCCGTACGGCATCCAGGTCAACAGCCTGGTGCCCGGCCTCATGCCCCACGAGGACATGACCGCGGACATCCAGGGCAACCTGGCCGCGACGAGCGACAAGGACGTCTGCCAGCCGGCGATGCGCGTCGGTCAGCGCCAGGAGCTGGGCTGGGCGGCGACGTTCCTGGCGTCGCCGTACGCCCGCTTCATCTCTGGCCACACCCTCGTCGTCGACGGGGCGAACTGGCAGCGGCGAGCATTGACCAACCCGCCGGTGGTCACCATCCGGGACCAGATGGGCCGCCCGCCCTTCGGCGAGGACTGACACCCGAGATCACCCCCGAACGACGAACTGTGCCGTGAGACCGCTGCAGGAGCAGCAGTCTCACGGCACATTTCGGTTCTGGACGAAGGCCCTGTGTCAGAAGAGGGCCTGTGTCGGAAGAGGGCTGGGTCAGACGAGCGCGTCCTCGCGTGTCTCGCTGGCGGAGGGGTCGTCGTCCTCGTCGATGTGGCCCTCGACGTTTAGCGTCGGCAGGATCCGGTCGAGCCACTTCGGCAGCCACCAGTTCTTGTCGCCGAGCAGCTCCATCGTGGCGGGCACCAGGAGCATGCGGACGATGGTGGCGTCGAGGAAGACGGCGAGCGCCAGACCGAAGCCCATCAGCTTGATGATGCGGTCGGTCTCGAGCAGGAAGCTGCCGAACACCACGATCATGATGGCCGCCGCGGCGGTGATCACCCGGGCCGTCGCGGCGAGACCATCGGCCACCGACGTGTGGCTGTCACCGGTCTTGAGCCACTCCTCACGCACCCGTGAGAGCAGGAACACCTCGTAGTCCATCGACAGACCGAAGACGATCGCGAAGAGCATCATCGGCATGAAGGGCTCGATCGGTGCCGGTTCGACGCCGAAGAGCGCCTTGCCCCAGCCCCACTGGAAGATGGCGACGATCACGCCGTAGGCCGCGCCGATCGACAGCAGGTTCATGATCACGGCCTTGAGCGGAACCAGCAGCGAGCGGAACACCACCATCAGCAGCAGGAACGACAGCCCGAGCACGGCACCGAAGAACAGCAGCAGACGGCCCGCCAGGTACTCCGAGAAGTCCACCTGGATGCCGACGATGCCCGACACGAGGACGTCCATGCCGGTGCCCTCGGTCGCCGCGGGCAGAACCGTCTCACGCAGCTCGCCGACCAGGTCGGACGTGGCCTCGTCCTGCGGCGCGGTGTCGGGCACGACGCTCCACAGCACCGCCGTCGACGCGGCCGGGTCCTCGGGGTTCGACGGCACCGGCGGCGACACCGAGGCGACGCCGTCCGTGGCTGCCACGGCCTGGGTCACGGCGAGCACGGGTGCCGCGGTGGTGAGGTCGAGACCCTCGGGGATCTCGGTGACCATG
>JAFAFN010000402.1 GCA_023423475.1 Actinomycetes bacterium
CAGGCCGCAGGGCTCTGCATCGGCTCGCAGTACGACGTGAGCATCCGGGCCCAGGCCAACGGCGTGTGGGGACCGTGGAGCCCCTCGATCCGCATCACCCTCTGATCCTCGGCATGCGGTCCGGAGACGGACCCGTGCGGTCGACATGGCGGCGACACCTCGGTGCCGTCGCCATCGTCGCGCTCGGCCTCGTCGCGGCCGCGTGCTCCAGCGGGGACCCGAGCTCCCCGGCATCCCCCTCGTGGTCGTCCTCGCTGTCGACGACCACCCCCTCGACGACCACCCCCTCGATGAGCCCGGCACGCGACCGTGCGGCCGCCCTCGCGGCCGGCGGGACGTGGGCGGCCTCGCAGCTCCCCGGGATCGACGTGGCGTCGTCGTCGATGTTCGCCTTCCTCCACCGGAACTGGGGCCTGGCCGAGGTGTCGACGGCGGCGCCGACGGCGACCGCACGGATCGGGGCGGGCGAGCTCGACCCCGAGGAGCTCCTGCTGCTGCGCCTCGTCGACGGCGTCGCCGTCGCACCCGAGGGCCCCGAGCCCACCGAGCGCACCACCAGGGTGCTCTCACGAGCGTTGCAGTGCGACCGCACGCCGCTGGACGCCGAGGACCTGGTGGCGCTCGACGGCCTGATCGACGGCGGCGGCTACGACACGACCCACGCCGCGCTGGCCGTCGGGTGGCTGCACGAGCTGGGGTGCGGTGCCGAGACGTGGACGTCGCTGCGGAACCGGACCGTCGAGCGGCTCACCGATGAGTTCGATCCATCGGGCCCGGTCACCGACCTGGCCCTGGAGCAGTCTGCGACGCTGCTCTACCTGGGGGCCGGCGAGGCAGTGCCGGAGGACTGGACCGTTGCGGTGCTGGCTGCTCAGCGCGACGACGGGAGCTGGGGCGACCGTGCGCCCAGCTGGCACATGACCTTGCTGGCACTCTGGACGTTGCTCGCCGCAGACGGACCCGGGCTCGGCGTGCCGATGGTGCCGATCGCCTGACGGCGTTCAGCGAGCTGTCGGCGACGGACTCAGTGCTCGCCGGCCTGGCGGGGTTCGACGCCGAGCGCCTCGCACGCCTCGTGGTACATGCGCACCACTTCATGGCGGAAGTCCGCGCGCTCTGCGGGCACGCCGCCCCACGGGACGGTGACCTCGACGTCGCCACCCTCGACGGTGGCGCTGAAGACCGCTCCCGCAGGCCCCATGGTGGCCATCCGTGCATCGGTGGCGTCGGGACGTCCTCCGAGCGAGCGGACGATGAGCAGGTTGTCCTCGACGTGGTCCGCGTTCATGTGCCCGCAGACGCCGGCGATGACCGCCTCGGAGTAGAGCTCGTCGCTCACGACGCCGCCCGAGCAGCCGTCACGTCCGCATCGAGCTCGTTCAGGACAGCGGTGTTGAGGCGGTACGCCTCGGCGACCTCGTCGGTCATCGCCGCGGCGGTCGCCTCGTCGAGGTCCGCCTGGTCGAGCAGCTCGCGATAGTGCGCCTTGAAGGCCGGGATGTCCTCGATGCCGTCGAACACGTAGAAGTCCGCGCCGCCGTCGTCGAGCCCATAGGTGCGACGCACCACCCTGGCGATCATCTGACCGCCGGAGAGATCGCCCATGTAGCGGGTGTAGTGGTGCGCGATGAAGGCCTCGGGACGGTCGAAGCAGACCGCTCGCATGCGTTCGCAGTACTCGATCGTCGACGCGCTCGGCGCGACCTGGGACTCCCAGTCGGGGCCGTAGAGGAACTCGAGGTCGGCACGCAGCGCAGGGACTCGCGTGAGGGCATCGATGACGAACGGACCGGCGAGGGGGTTCCCACGCATCGCCTCTGCGGCCTCCTCGAGCACCACGTACCCGAAGTAGTGCTGGGCCACCATCTCGGCGTACTCGTCACGGGAGAGCTTCCCCTCGAACAGCTCGGTCATGTACGTCGAGACCGCTGCTGCCTCGTGGTCCTCGGTCGTGGCGCTGCGGAGGGCCTGCGAGAAGCGCTCGCTCGTGGTCCTGGCGTCGGACTCGGTGCTGGACATGGGGGAGCGCTCCTTGGGCGGGACGTCGGTGACGATGGTCGACCGAGCGTAGGCGAGCCACGTAAGGGTCGCCATCTGTGGCCTGTCATGGCGCCCTTCCCGTGGGCAGGGCGTGCACCTGCCAGGCGGTGTCGGGCCGATGACCTCACCGGGTTTCGGTCCCGCGACCAGCAATTTCCACGGAAGGGTCCTAGTATGGAAGCCGTTGGGCATCGTCACAGGGACGAGCCCACGAAAAAGCAGAGAAGAGAAGAAGTTGGCAACAGGTACCGTGAAGTTCTTCAACTCCGAGAAGGGCTTCGGCTTCATCTCGCGTGAGCAGGGCGAAGACGTCTTCGTTCACTACTCCAACATCCAGGGCTCCGGCTACAAGTCCCTCGAAGAGGGCCAGCGCGTCGAGTTCGACGTCGCCCCCGGCCGCAAGGGCGAAGAGGCCCAGAACGTCCGCGTCGTCTGACGCTCCGTAGTTCTCGAGGGAGCCGCCGGCCGATTGGCCGGCGGCTCTTTCATGTGCACCCTCAGGTTCGGTCCGGGCGCGGCTTGGTCCGACCCGGCTCCAGCCGCGAGGATGGGTGTGCGACAGGTCGTATGTCGGTGCGTGCGAACCACCGACGAGCAGATCGGATCGGATCCGACGGGGCGCCGTGACCGGGCGCCGTACCGACCGGGATCCGAACCGCAGGAAGGACCATCATGGGCGCAAGCCGCACGAGTTTCGAGAAGCTGCAGCGTGACCGGGCGAAGAAGGCCAAGGCCGCCGCCAAGCGCGACAAGCGACTCGACAAGACGAACCCCAACGAGGCCACCGACGAGACCGTCGACGTGACCACCTTCGAACCCGGCCAGGAGATCCCGCCGGACCAGCTCCTGAAGATGGTCGCGGACCTGCACCGCCAGTTCGAGGACGAAGAGATCTCCTTCGAGGAGTTCGAGGACCGCAAGACCGAGCTGTTCGCGCTGCTCTCGGTCGACTGAGGTCGCAGTTCGACGGCGCGTCCGGTCGACCCGGTGTCGACCGACCAACCGATCCGATGATCACCACGGGGTGCTGTCCGACGTTCAGTCGGTCCGCACCCCGCCTCGCGTCATGGCCATGACGTCGAGCGCGACGTCGAGCTGCTCCGCCGTGGCCAGGCCGGTCTCGAGCGCCACCTCGCGGATCGTGCGACCCTCGGCCACCGCCGTCTTCGCGACCTCTGCGGCGGCCTCGTAGCCGACCAGCGGCACCAGGGCCGTCACGAGCGATGGCGTGGACTCGGCGTGGCGGCGACACATCTCCTCGTTGGCCACGATGCCGTCGATACAGCGGTCCGCGAG
>JAFAFN010000220.1 GCA_023423475.1 Actinomycetes bacterium
ACCTCGAGTCGATCGATCCGATCTTCTACGAGAAGACCTACTGGTTGGTGCCCACCGACGAAGGTGCCGAGAAGGCCTACGGGCTGCTGGCGACCGCGATGGAGGACCAGCAGCGGGTCGGCATCGGCATGGTGGTCATGCGCAACAAGCAGCACCTCGCGGCGATCCGCCCGCTCGACGGTGCGCTCGCCATGTCGACCATGCGCTTCGCCGACGAGGTGGTCGACCGCGAGACGTTGCCGGGCATCCCCGACGAGGCGTCGCCCTCGGCGAAGGAGCTCGAGCTCGCCACCGAGATCATCACGAGCCTCGCGACCGAGTGGGACCCGGACCGCTACCACGACTCCTACACCGCCGAGCTGCGAGCGCTGATCGAGCAGAAGGCGGCAGGCGACGAGATCACCGAGGAAGCCGGCGCCGAGGCCGAGCCGGACGCCGCAGTGGTCGACCTGATGGCCGCGCTCCAGGCGAGCGTGAAGGCGGCGAAGGCGCCTCGTGGCGGCGACGACGAGCGAGCGGATGCGTCCGCCGACGGGCCGGACGAGGCGGACTCCGCACCCACGCGCTCGTCGAAGCGCTCCTCGAAGAAGTCGGCCTGATCCCGATGGGTCTGCCACCCCGACCACCGGGTCGCATCCGACGTCTCGCCGAGGAGCTCGAGGAGACCGGCTTCCGGTTCCCCGGCGAGGACGCCGCGGTCGACCTGGTGCTCGAGGAGCTCGACTACGCGATGCACCCGGCGGTGCACGAGCGTCGTGTCCCCACCTTCGGCAGCCTGGTGTCGCCCTCGGTCGAGCCGGAGGCCTGGGAGGGTCCGACCGACCTCGAGGTGGTCCGGCGCAACATCGGGTCCTTCCCGCTGCCACAGGCCCGCCGGTTCGCCGACGGGTTGTCGAGCTGGCTCGTGCGCTGGGACGACGGGCGCAACGACTCGGTCGTCTTCGACCGCGCCGCCGGCTCCGAACGGGACCTGGTCGTGCTGTCGGCGGCCACCGGGGCGACGTTGCTGCAGCGCCACCCGATGGGCGTCGTGCGGGCCGTCGGCCCGTTCGGCGTGCTGCGCCACGATGGTCTCTCCTGGCACCACGAGCCGCCGATCTCCGGGTGGATCGACACCATGGCGGCGTGCTCCGAGCTCGGCGACCGGACGGTCCTGGCCAAGCTGCTGACCTTCGCCGTGCACGACCTGGGCGCGCGGGGCATCGGAGCGATCCTCGTGTACCGACCGGATGCAGAGCGTGAGGGGCCGTTCCAGCTGCGGCTGCCGGTGCCGCCCCAGCTGCAGATCGGGCGTCCCGCCGACCTCGCCCCGCTGAGCCACGTGCTCGCCCAGGTCGACGGAGCGGCGGTGTTCGACATCACGGGCACGCTGCGCGAGCTCGGTGTGCGCCTCGTGCCGACGCCATCGGCGGAGTCCGAGGTCGCCGGCTACCGGGGCATGCGGCACACCGCGGGACGGAGGTACAGCCGTGACGACGCGTTCGCCACGGTCGTGGTCGTCAGCGAGGACGGACCGGTCACAGTGTTCCGCGACGGAGAGATCGAGGGCCGCTCCGGGCAGGTGTGACGTCGGGCCGATCGGGCCGAGTTCACGCGGAGGAAATACCCTCGAGACGGAGCAGCAGTACGTTCGTCCGGTGGTCGCCAGCCGGCCACCCTGCAGCACGCCGACCTCACCACCCGTACACGAGGAGTTACCCCATGGCCGCAGTCTCAGCCCGCCAGCGAGCGATCGAAGCCGTCAGCACCTACCGACCTTCGGTCGAACCGATCCCGGCGGACGAGGCACCCGGCGAGCTCTTCGGATCGAACGTATTCTCCCGCTCCGTCATGCAGAAGCGTCTGCCGAAGCAGGTCTTCACGTCCGTGCTCGCGACCATCGAGCACTCCGAGCCGCTCGATCCGACCGTCGCCGACATCGTCGCCTCGGCGATGAAGGACTGGGCGATCGAGAAGGGCGCCACCCACTACGCACACGTCTTCTACCCGCTCACCGGACTCACCGCCGAGAAGCACGACAGCTTCCTCGAGCCCGACGGCAACGGCGCCTCGATCGCCGAGTTCGCCGGCAAGACGCTCATCCAGGGCGAGCCGGACGCATCGAGCTTCCCGAACGGTGGACTGCGCCAGACCTTCGAGGCCCGCGGCTACACCGGCTGGGACGTCACCAGCCCCGCCTACATCCTCGAGAACCCGAACGGGAACACGCTCTGCATCCCGACGGTGTTCGTGTCCTGGACGGGCGAGGCGCTCGACAAGAAGACCCCGCTGCTGCGCTCGCAGCAGGCGATGAACATCCAGGCGCAGCGCGTGCTCGCACTCTTCGGCCACGAGGACATCGGCGCGGTGTCGTCCTTCGCCGGTGCCGAGCAGGAGTATTTCCTCATCGATCGGCACTTTTTCTTCGGCCGTCCCGACCTGATGGCGAGCGGCCGCACGCTGTTCGGCGCCGCGTCGCCGAAGGGCCAGGAGTTCGACGACCACTACTTCGGTGCCATCCCCGAGCGCGTGCTGGCGTTCATGCTCGATGCCGAACGCGAGCTCTTCAAGCTGGGCATCCCGGCCAAGACACGTCACAACGAGGTCGCACCGGCCCAGTTCGAAATCGCACCCGTGTTCGAGAAGGCGAACATCGCGACCGACCACCAGCAGCTGCTGATGGTGACCCTCAGCCGGGTGGCGGAGAAGTACGGCATGGAGTGCCTGCTGCACGAGAAGCCCTTCGCCGGTGTCAACGGATCGGGCAAGCACGTCAACTTCTCGCTCGGCAACGCGACCCAGGGCAACTTGCTCAACCCGGGCGACACCCCCCACGAGAACGCCCAGTTCCTGATCTTCTGCGCCGCGGTCATCCGCGGCGTGCACCTGCACGGCGGCATCCTGCGCTCGGTCGTCGCGTCGGCCTCGAACGACCACCGCCTCGGTGCCAACGAAGCCCCGCCGGCCATCATCTCGATCTTCCTCGGTGAGCAGCTCGCCGACGTCTTCGACCAGATCGCGAAGGGTGGTGCCACCGCCTCGAAGGAGAAGGGCACCCTCACCATCGGGGTCGACACCCTGCCGGACCTCCCGTCGGACCCGGGCGACCGCAACCGGACCAGCCCCTTCGCCTTCACCGGCAACCGCTTCGAGTTCCGTGCACCGGGCTCCTCGCAGTCCATCGCCGGCCCGATGGTCGCGATCAACACGATCATGGCCGACTCGCTCGACTACATCGCCACCGAGCTCGAGCAGCTCACCGGCGACGGCGTCGAGTTCAACAGCGCCGTGCAGAAGGTGCTCGAGGGGATCATCACCGACCACGGCGCCGCGGTGTTCAACGGCGACGGCTACTCCGACGACTGGCAGGTCGAGGCCAAGGCTCGTGGTCTCAAGAACCTCCGGACCACCGTCGACGCGCTGCCGGAGCTGGACTCGCCCGAGGCGATCGAGCTGTTCGGCAAGTACGGCGTGCTCAACGAACGTGAGCTGAAGAGCCGCTACGAGGTGTACCTCGAGCAGTACGACCTGAGCGTCGTGGTCGAGGCGAAGTCGACCCTCGAGACCGCCACTACGCTGGTCCTGCCTGCAGCGCTGCGCTACCAGGGCGAGCTCGCCGCCACGGCGGCGAACCTGAAGGCGATCGGCTACGAGGCCGACACGACGATCCTCGACTCGGTGTCGAGCGCCGTCACGGCGTTGCTCACCGGCATCGCGACGCTCGAAGCAGGCCTCGCCCACGAGGGCAGCGGGTCGTCCCTCGACGATGCGAAGTTCGCGTGCGACACGCTGCTGCCCGCGATGCTCGAGGTCCGTGCAGCGGCGGACGCGCTCGAAGCGGTCGTGGCCGACGACCTCTGGCCGCTGCCCACCTACCAGGAGATGCTCTTCATCCTCTAGTTCCAGCAGGTCGACGGGGCGCATCGCCCTCGTCGACCGCGGATCACCCGCGGTCGTTCGCCGACGCGGCATGGTGTGCGAAGTGGTCCCGAGAGGAGCGAGATGGTCGAGAAGGTGTTCGGACCCGAGTCGTACAACAGCTCGGGTCGGCTTCGACGAGAGGTCTACGACGAGGAGCTCCTGCGGCTGCAGATCGAGCTCGTCAAGTTCCAGGAGTGGGTCAAGGCGACCGGTCAGCGTGTCGTCGTGCTCTTCGAGGGTCGCGACGCTGCGGGCAAGGGCGGCACGATCACCCGCATCACCGAGCGCACCAACCCCCGGGTGATCCGCGTCGTCGCGCTCGGGACCCCGAGCGACCGGGAGCGCACGCAGTGGTACTTCCAGCGCTACGTCGAGCACCTCCCCGCAGCGGGCGAGGTCGTGCTCTTCGATCGCTCCTGGTACAACCGCGCCGGCGTCGAACGTGTGATGGGTTTCGCGACCGAGGACCAGGTCGAGGAGTTCATGCGGTCGGTGCCGCAGTTCGAGGGCATGCTGCAGCGCTCCGGGATCACGCTGGTCAAGTACTGGTTCTCGGTCAGCGACGAGGAGCAGGAGCGCCGGTTCCAGTCCCGGCTCGAGGATCCGACCAAGCGCTGGAAGCTCTCCCCGATGGACATCGAGTCCCGTGAGCGGTGGGAGGACTACTCCCATGCCAAGGACGAGATGTTCGCCTACACCGACACCAAGCAGAGTCCCTGGTGGGTGGTCGACGGCGAGGACAAGCGGCACGCTCGCCTGAACTGCATCTCGCACCTGCTCGACCAGTTCGACTACGCCACGGTGCTGCCGGAGCTCGACGACCTGCCGCCCCGTCCCGATCGCACCGGTCGCTACGTCCGGCCTCCGATCGACACCCAGACCTTCGTGCCGGTGCGATACTGACGTCGATGGACACGGAGCGGTCCGGCCCGCCCGTCGGCGGATCGGCGACGATGCCGGCGGCGTTCGTCGGGCACGGCAACCCGATGAACGCGCTCGAGGTCAACCGCTGGACCGCGGCGTGGCGCGAGCTCGGCAACGCCATGCCGACGCCACGTGCGGTGCTGTGCATCTCGGCGCACTGGTTCATCGGCGCGACCGCGGTGACGGCGATGGCGTCGCCACGCACCATCCACGACTTCTACGGCTTCCCCGACGAGCTGTTCGCGGTCGAGTACCCCGCACCCGGCCTGCCCGAGCTCGCTGGCGAGATCGCAGAGCTCGTGCGCCCGACGTGGGTCGGCGCGGACGAGGACAGCTGGGGACTCGACCACGGCACCTGGTCGGTGCTGACCCACATGTTCCCGGATGCCTCGATCCCGGTGGTCCAGCTGTCGATCGACGCGACCCAACCGCTCGCGTACCACCTCGACCTCGCGGCACGGCTCGCTCCGCTGCGCGACGCCGGCGTGCTGATCCTCGGCAGCGGCAACGTGGTGCACAACCTGCGGATGGTCGACTGGGGTCGTCCCGACGGCGGGTTCGACTGGGCGCACCGCTTCGACGACGCCGCCCGAGAGCTGCTGGTGCACCGGCCCGAGGACGTCCTCGAGCTCTCCGGCCACCCGGACTTCGCGCTCGCGGTGCCGACGACCGACCACTTCGTGCCGTGGCTCTACCTCGCCGGACTGGCGGCAGCGAGCCAGGATGCCTGCACGACGCTGGTCGACGGATGCACCATGGGGTCCTTGTCCATGACCTCATCCGTGCTCGGAGCCCCATGAGCGACGACGTCGCCGCGACCACCACCCACATCCACCACCTGGCCATCGCACAGGAGTGGAACGACGCGCTGCGCGGCGACCGTCGCTACCGGCGTTCGTCGATCGACCGCACGCTCGAGGACGAGGGCTTCGTGCACTGCTCGTTCCCGCACCAGGTGCAGGGCACCGCCGACAGGTACTACCGCGGCAGGGACGACGTCGTGCTGCTCACGATCGAGCCGTCGCTCGTCGACGCCGAGATCCGCCACGAGAACACCAGCGGTGGCACCGAGCTCTTCCCCCACGTGTACGGCCCGATCCCGGTGGACGCCGTGGTCGCCGCCCGGCCGGTGACGCTGCTCGACGACGGCACGCTGGACGTGCACGCCGCCCTGGGCTGAACCTGGGTTGGACCTGGGTCAGGCCAGCTCGACGAGCTCGAGCATCGAGTCGTCGAAGTGATCGATCCGACCCTCGGGCATGGTGAGCGCCCGGTCGGGACGCAGCGCACGCACGAACTCCGGATCGTGGCTGACCAGGATGATCGTGCCGGGCCAACGGCTGAACGCGTCGCCCACCGCCGTGCGTGATGCCGGGTCGAGGTTGTTGGTCGGCTC
>JAFAFN010000424.1 GCA_023423475.1 Actinomycetes bacterium
GACCTGGTCAGAGATGCACTGGCTGATCGTCACTGCCTGCCCTGGCAGTCCTGCGTCGCCGGTGATCGTGATGACCTCGCCATCGTCGACCGCGGTGGAGGTCGCCTCGAAAACGAGCTCCTCCTGCCGAACCGTTTCGAACCCCACGGGCGACCACCTCATCGCGGCACCGGACGTGGCATCGAGACCCGCTGCCACGACACATCGGCCCACGTTCGCCGCACAGTCGACCGTGCCTGCTGGGGTCGAGAGCTGGCGATCGACCGCGAGCTCGACCGGCTCCACCGGTTCCATGACCGGGGCCCCGCACCAGGCGAGCAGTCCCTCGGTGTCGACCGAACCCGAGTACGCCTGGTCGACGACCTCGCCGGCGCACACGGCAACGAACACAGCACCGTCGCCCTCGGCGGGGTCGTCGAAGGTCACGGTGACTCGGTCGCCGTCCTCGAGGTCGAGCACTGGTGACACGGTGAGCCCGGACGGGGCGAGCGAGGCTGGCAGAGTCGCTGCGACCGTCGTCGTCGTGGAAGTCGCAGGACGCTCGGCCGTGACCGCGTGCGGCTCATGTCGGCTACCGATCAGCACTGCGGCGACACCGAGAAGGACTGCCGCCGCAACAGCCGGCACAGCGACCAGCACTCTCCGGTGGCGACGACGCTGTCGAGCCCGCTCACGAATCTCCTCCGGCGGCGGGGGATCCTCCACGAGAAGGGATGGAAGCTGCGCAAGCCGTTCGGAAATGTCAGACATCGGTGGCCTCCTTGGCCAGTTCCGCCGTCAGGCGCGCTCGCGCCGAATGCAGTGTCGATGACACCGTCCCCTGGGAGATCCCCATCGCCGCCGCGACGTCGTTGGTCGACAAGTCCGCGACATGGCGGAGGACCATCGCCTCACGCTCGCGAGGGGTCAGTGCGGCCAGCGCCTCCCACAGATCGGCCGGCCACATCGGCGGCGGTGATTCCCTCTGAGCACCTGCCGAGGCTGTTCGCCACAATCGACCCTCTTGTCGTTCGCGCCGGAGGCGTCGATGCGCCACGTTCAGCGCCGTTCGGTTGACCCACCCACCCGGCGACACCATCGCGGCGACCCTCTGCCATCGTTCGAATGCACGAGTGAACGCCTCATCAGCGGCTTCGGACGCAAGGGACGCCCGGCCGGTGATCGCCGTGACCGATGCGACCACCTTCGGACGCTCGTCGCGGTACCAGGTGTCGAAGTCGAGCTGAGCCATCACCCTCCCAAGTCACGACGGCCCATTCTCGTTGGGAGCTGACACGCAGGACTTCGAATGTCGCTGGACCCGCACCGATTCGTCGACGCGTGCTGCGGAGCTCCTCCAGCCCGAGTGGCGGCATCACCGCGGATCGGATGCGAGGCGACTGTGCACGTGCATGTCGTGCCAGCCGTCGACGTGAAGGAGCGCACTGCGCGACGTGCCCTCGACAAGGAACCCAGCGCGTTCCGCAACGCGACACGACGCCGGATTCAGCGCGGAGTGGAGCAGCTCGATCCGGTGCAACCCGGCAACGTCGAACGCCCACTCCGACAATGCCGAAGCGGCGCGGGAGGCGAGCTGTGAACCTCGGGCGTCGGGCAAGACCCAGTAAGTGACTTCCCCGATGCCGGTGCGAAGGTCCTTCAGATAGAGGCTGATCCGACCGAAGACTTCGCTGCTGTCCTGTGCACCGATGACCCACGATCCGACGGACTCCTCGCGCCAGCTGGACCGGGCTCGTGCAATCCACTCGTCTGCCTCGATCTCCGAGTCCATCCGCATGAGGTGCCAACGCTGGATGTCCGGATCGGCGAACGCTGATCTGACGGCGACAGCGTCGTACGATGCCCATGGCCGGAGGCGCACCGACACGTCGACGCTGATCTCGGGCTGTTCGCTGCGACCGAGCGAGCCGGATGGAACGACGGGTGGGGTCAGCCTCGGCATGGCCCGAGACTGCCACGTCGATGCTCAGACCTGGATCGAGTTGCGACGCTCGAACCTCGGAGTTCTGGCCTACGCCGGAATGCAACCACCCTCCGCCCCGCCGGAGCGTCAGGTCCTGCCGCTCGAGGACAACGCCTGTAGATCCCGACGGCAGGTGGCCAGAGTGCTCAACCAGGATGGCCAAATCTCGGCCACGTTGAGCCGAATCGGGTGATTTCGGCCGCGTTGGCATGGCTGTCCCGGTTGCAAGCGTCACGGTAGTTGGCCAGGATTTCTGACCGCCCGGAGGCCGGACCGGAGCGCCATCGACCCAGCAGCCCCGACTACGCCTTCGTGGGATGGGGGATGGTGTGCGCTGGAGCGGCGGCGGCGATCGCGACGTCGACCCCGGACGTCGGCTGCGCCGGGCGGTGGCGACCGACGAGGAAGATCAGGACGATCCCGAGTGCCGAGACCACGACGAGCGAGACCGACGCTGCTCGGAACCCTGCCGCCAGTGCGTCGCCAGCCGTCTCGCCGGCGCCCTGTCGGTCCGTTGACACGACCGAGTACAGCGCGGCCACGATGGCCGTCATGACGGCCGCTCCGACGTACCGGGCCATGTTCGAGATGCCCGATGCGGCACCGACCTGGGAGGCGTCGACCGAGCTCGTCGCGACGGAGGAGCACGGGTTGTTCGACAGGCACATGCCGATCGCCGCGAGCACGAGCGGCAGGACGAACAGCCCGTAACCCCACGTCGATCGAGTGCCGAGGAGGAGCGCGAACCCTGCCGTCATGAGGATGAACCCGACGCCGATCACGATCCGCGTCCCGAACTTCGACGCCAGCTTCGGGACTGCGGGCGTGAGCGCCACCATGCCGACGGTCGCCGGCAACGTCGCAAGACCTGCCTGGAGCGGCGTCATACCAAGTGTCGAGGGGTCCTGGAAGAACAGGCTGAGCACGAACATCAGTCCGTTGATCGCCGCAGCGCCGATCAGGATGCCGAGTGTCGCCCCGATCAGCATCTTGTTCTTCAATAGGTCGAGATCGACGAGCGGTGCGGGGACCTTCCGCTCGACGACCGCGAACGCGACGATCGACGCGACAGCGACCGCGAAGCACGCCAAGGTGGGCACCGACATCCAGCCCCAGGTGGAGCCCTGGCTCACGCCGAGTATGAACGGGGCGAGGACGAGCGCGATGAGGACTGTCCCGAGCCAGTCGATCGAGCGACTGCGGTTCGGGTCGGAGGACTCCGACACGGCCTTCAGCGTCACCGGCACGAGGGCGGCGGCGATCACGGCATCGAGCCAGAACAGCGCCTGCCAGCCGAGGGAGTCGACGAGCACCCCACCGATGAGCGGGCCGGCCGCCGCCCCGATCGCGGACGCTGACCCCCAGTACGACACCGCTCGGAGGCGTTCGCTGCCGCTCGACGCGATGGTGAGCAGGCTCAGCCCGCTCGCGAGGAGCGTCGAGCCGGCGGCGCCCTGGATGCACCGACCGACGATCACGGCGATGCCACCGGGGGCGATCGCGATGAGCGCGCAGGACGCGATGAACAACAGGAGCCCACCGAGGAAGATCTTGCGGCGGCCGAACACGTCGCCGAGCGCACCGGAGGTGACGATGCAGGCCGCGCCGACCAGGGAGTAGCCGGTGACGGCCCACTGCAGGGTGCTGATCGGCGTGTCGAGGTCGTCGCCGATCGCCGGGAGGAGGATGGTCACGGCACTCGTGTTCGCGTTGACGATGAGCGTCGACACGCACGCGGCGACCATGACGCCCATTCCTGCCTTCCGATCGATGCCCGTGGTGGGCGTCTCGGTGTTGCCGGCTGCGTCAGCGCTCGCCGCGTCGGTCATCGTCGTGTCGCCGCCTGCGCGGCGAAGTTCTGGAGGAACCGGGCTTCGACGATGGCCATGTTCTCGATCTCGCTCGGGTCGACGCTCTCGTTCGGCGCGTGGATCAGGCAGAGCGGCTCTTCGACGCCGATGAGGGTGATCTCCGCGTCGGGGAACGTCTCCTGGAACACGTTGCACAACGGGATGGAACCGCCCTGGCCCTCGAAGGTGGCGTCGCGACCGTAGACCTCGCGCATCGCCGTGGTCATCGAATCGATCGCTGGCCCCGACGTGGCACCGATGAATGGCTCTCCGTCGGCTTCGCGTTCGCAGCTGACCTTGACACCCCACGGAGCGACTGCGCCGAGGTGGGCGATGAGCGCGTCCTGCGCTGCAGTGGCGTCCATCCCGGGCGGCACTCGCAGGTTCAGTCGTGCCCTGGCGGTCGCGTTGATCGCTGCGGACGAGCCGACCACCGGTGGGCAGTCGATGCCGAGCACGGTGAGCGCCGGTCGGGCCCACAGCATGTCCGAGACGCGACCCGAGCCGACCAGCTCGACGCCATCGAGCACGCCGGCGTCGGTTCGGAACTGCTCTGCCGGGTAGTCGGCGCCGTCCCACGTCTGGGTGTTGTCGAGCCCTTGCACGGTGGTGTTGCCGTGTTTGTCGCGCAGCGTCGCCAACATCGCGATCAGCGCGGCGAGCGCGTCGGGCGCCGCACCACCGAACATGCCGGAGTGCACCGGGCTGGCGAGGGCTTCGACGGTCACCACCACGTTCGCCAGGCCGCGGAGCGTGCTGGTGAGACTCGGTTGACCCACCGCGAAGTTGCCCGCGTCGCACACGAGGATGGCGTCGGCACGGAGGAGGTCCGCGTGTTTCGGGACGAAGTCCTCGAGACCGCCGGTGCCTTGTTCCTCTGACCCCTCGCCGACAATCTTGACGTTGACGGGCAGGTCGTCACCGAGCGCTCGGAGCGCGGTGAGGTGCATCGCGATGTTGCCCTTGCAGTCCGCGGCGCCGCGGCCGTACCAGCGGCCGTCCTTGTCGGTGAGCTCCCACACGGGGGTGTTCCAGGCTGCATCGTCGAGCGGCGGCTGGACGTCGTGATGGAAGTACAGCAGCACGGTCGGGGCGCCCTCGGGTCCGGGGATGTGGCCGGTGACCGCCATCGAACCGTCGGAGGTCTCGTGGGCCGCGACGTCTTGCACCCCGACCGTCGGGAAGGTCGCGAGCAGCCAATCGACCATCTTCTGGCACTCCTCCGGCGGCGAGTCGTCGGGGTTGTGGACCGAGCGGAACGCGACCATCTCCGCGAGGTCCTTGCGAGCTTGTGGCATGAGTGCGTGCACCTTGGCGCGCAGGTCATCGACGTCGGACATGTCAGGACTCCGATCTTCCGGGGTTCGAGATGGTGGGGACGTTTGCGGTGCTGGTGGATCCGCTGCTGCTTGGCCACAGGAGGATCACGGTGAGCCCTGCGACGGCGACGATCGCCGCGGTCGCGACCATGGTGTGCGCCACACCGGTCGTGAACGCGTCGATCGACGCATCGCTGACCTTCGACGCGAGCTCTCCCGGCAGCTTGGACAGGGTCTCGTCGAAGGTGCTGGAGCCGACGAGCGCATCTTGGGTCTGAGAGATCTCGGACGGGGTGAGTCCGGCAGCTCTCGCCGCAGCCTCGCCGCCTTGTCCGGTGAAACCTCGTGCGAGAGCGGAGAGCACGGCGACACCCAACGCGCCGCCCACCATGGACGACATCTTGAACAGTCCGGCGGCGGCGCCTGCGAGTTCGGTGGGCACGTCGCCAACGGCGGTGTTGGACACCGGGGTCGACAACAGGCCGAGTCCGACGCCGATGACCACCAAGGCCCCGGCGAGCAGCAACATCGTCGAGGCGTCCGTGAGGAAGCCGAGCGTCGCGCATCCTGCGGCGAGCACGAACAGTCCGGTCACCACCGGAACCTTGGCGCCCCGGCGCTGGTCGAGGCGTCCGCCGAGTGGGATGAACACGAAGATCCCGAGTGTCGAAGGGAGCATCAACAGTCCCGCTTCGACCGCGTCGTAGCCGCGGGCGTTCTGCAGCCACAGGACGAGCAGGTAGCTGAGTCCGCCGAAGGCGAGGTTCATCGACAGGTTCGCGGTGAGCGCACCGTCGTAGGGACGCAGTCGGAACAGGGCGAGATCGACGAGCGGGTCGCTGACGCGCCGTTCGATGATCACCCAGACGCCGGCGAGCGCCACCGCTGCTGCGAGCAGCCCGAGGATGAGTGGGTCGCTCCAGCCGACAGAGGGGCCGTCGGTCAATGCGAACAGCAGTGCGAAGACGGCGAGCGCGATCGTGGAGAGGCCAGCCCAGTCGATACGACGAGACGCATCGGGATCCCTCGACTCGACCGTGAACGCGTGGTTCACCGCGATCGCGGCGACCGCGATCGGCAGGTTGAGCCAGAACAACCAACGCCATCCGATCGAGTCGGTGAGCACCCCGCCGATCGCGGGACCGATCGCCTGGCCTCCCCACGCCACCGCCTGCCAGATGCCGAACGCCGTCAGCTGCGCCGCCCCGGTGAACTCGATGGGGATGAGCGCGAGCGTGGCCGGGAGGATCAGGGCTGCCCCGACGCCCATGAGGCCACGGCCGAGGATCAGCACCTCGACGCCCGGTGCGACTGCCGCGACGATCGAGCACGCGGCGAAGACGAGGATGCCGACCTGAAGGATCAGGCGTCGACCGAAGAGGTCGCCGAACCGGCCTGCTGCGATCACCAGCGCACCTGCGACCAGACTGAAGGCGTTGTTCGCCCACTGCAGCGCACCCAGGTCAGCGTCGAACTCGTCGGCGATCGTCGGGATCGCGACGCCGAGGTCCGCGAACGCGAGCCAGACGAGCCCTGCCGCAGCACAGATCGCAGCGAGAGAGCTCCACGGACGTGAGGCACCGCCCCCGTTGCTGGTCCCGACCGCTGTGTCAGGGTCGGGGCCACGGCTCACGATCGGACCACGTCACGGAGGTCGAGGTCGCCGACGAACTCCTGCAGCTTGGCCAGCTGATCCGGGCAGTACACCGAGGCCGCGATGAGCGCCCCTTCGACGGCGTCGCGATCTAGGTCGGTCGCTCTGAAGTAGAAGGCTCCGCCGACACCGATGTGGGCCTTGATCCACCCCTGGAGTGCTTCGTCGTCACCGATCCGGCAGACGGTGCCGCCATCGGTGCCGTAGATCTTGGCGACTTGTTCCGCGTCGAGCGGAGTGGCGATCCCGGCTGCGTCGTACAGCTCGATGAGCTCGGCTGCCTTCTCCTTCGCCTCGGTGCTGTCGCGGTCGTAGTCCCAGGCGACGAACATCACGACGAGCAGCGCTGCCATGACGACGCCGACCACGATCCAGATCGTCCGATGCTCTCGCCGGAGCTCGTCATGATCGAGGGTGGAGAACTCGCTCATGACGCACCTCCTGGAGCGGGCACGGCAGGATCGTCGGGCAGCTTCCAGTTGGGTTTGCGCAAGATGATCAGGCCGAGCGGGATGACGAGACCGAGCAGCAGGATGCCGCCACCAACGATCCCGATGAAGATCCACGGGCTGCCGTCGGCGAACTGCGACGGCGGCACGAAGCTGATCCCGATCGCAGCGATCGAGGCGATGAACCCGACGCTGCACAGCAGCGGGAGCGCCGGTGCGCGGTAGCCGCGCGGATGATCGGGCTGCAGCTTGCGCAGCCGGTATGCCGAGATGAACAACCAGAGGTAGACGAGCAGGTACACCGAGGTGGTGATCGTCATGAAGATCCAGTAGGCGTTCGACACCGCTGGAACGAGCGCGAACAGCAACGCGAGCAACGTCGTGACGAAGCCCTGCACGACCAGGATGTTCTGCTGCACGCCCACCTTGTTCGTCTTCTGGAGGTACGGCGGCAGGTAGCCGCCGTCCTTCGCGACGAGCAGCAGGCTCCTCGACGGACCTGAGAGCCAGGTCATGAAACCGGCGAGCGACGCGATCACGATCGCCAACCCGATGATCGGTGTCAGGAAGTCGAGCCCGAAGTGGGCGAGCACGGTCTGGAACGCCTGCATGACCCCGGCCGTCAGGCTGATGTCGGCGGAGGGGACCACCCAGCTGATCGCGAGCGGCGGCAGGATCAAGATGACGAGCACGAGACCGACGGCGACGAACATCGCCTTGGGGAACTGCTTCGGAGGATCGTCGAGCTCGTTGACGTGCACTGCGTTCATCTCCATGCCCGAGTACGCGCCGAAGTTCGACACGATCAACACGATGGACGCGATACCGGTCCACTCCGGGAGCAGATGCGCAGCATCCATCGGAGCGGCGGACGGGTTGCCCTGCAGCAGGAACACGATGCCCAGCCCGACCAGCAACACGCCGGGGATGAGCGTGCCGATGAGCACTCCGCTCGAGGCGAGCTTCGCGATGATCCCGATGCCACCTCGCAGCGACAGCAGCACCCCGGCCCAGTACACGACGATGATCACCACGGCGGTGAACACGCCATTGGATGCCAGGTCCGGAGCGATCACGTACGCGAGCGTCGACGCGACGAAGCTCAACAACGTCGGGTAGTAGAAGATTGTCATCGCGAACTGGTGCCACGCCGCAGCGAACCCCATGTTCGGCGACATCCCCTCGGTGACCCAGCGATAGACACCGCCGTCCCACCCCGAGGCGAGCTCGGCGGACACCAACGCCGTGGGAATCAGGAACACGATCGCAGGCAGCGCGTAGAGGAACACGCAGGCGAGCCCGTAGACCGCCATCGTCGGAGCCGGGCGGAGACTCGCGACCGACGAGACCGTCATGAGCGCGAGCGCCGACCAAGAGATCAGCCCCCCTGCGGGTTTCGGTGGACGGCGAGACGGCGGTGACGCCGCGCCTCCGTCTGTCGCGAGGGTCGCGGTGGTGTCCTCCATCTAGTGGCTCCTGTCGGGCGTCGAACGGGTGGGTGGAGTGGTCGGATCGGCGCTCATCGCTCAGGCGACTCGCTCGAACGAGACGACGTCGAGGTGGAGGTCCCGGCACCGGTCGAGCACGCCGTAGAGCGCGCCGGCATCGGCCAGCCGGCCGGACAGTTCGGTGCATCCATCGATCGGATGGGAGGACATCTCCGGGAACGCGTGTCGGAGTCGCTCCGACAGATGGCCGGACACGATGATTCGGTACTCCGCCGAATGTTCGTCGCCGGGAGTTCGTTCCACACCTGGATTCTCGGCAGTTCGCTCCTCACTGCGCATCGCACGCGGAGAGTGATCTTTTCGAGCGAAACGAGGGTTGCCGCGGCGTAGGGTGCGCGCCATGGAAGGAAGGTCTCGGCTCGGGAGCCGACGGGCACCGAGTTGGTCGGTCGACCGGACGTCCTTGGTCGACCGTCTCGAATCGATGGCAGCGGTTGAAGGCGTCACGCTCATCTGCGCGGCACCCGGGTCCGGCAAGTCCGAGCTCGTTCGTCAATGGTGCGAGCGCGAACGGGTCCCGCCGACGGTGGTGCAGTTCCGTGCGGCAGATGTCGGACCTGCACAGTGCGTGCAGCGCATCCTCCAGTCCCTCCCCGGAGCTCCACCTACGCAGCTCGGTGCCCCGGATCTCGGCGACGAAGGGGAGCGGAGCCTCATCGCCCGCCACATCGACGAACACCTCGAACGCGACGTCGCCATCGTGTTCGAGGACGTCCACCACCTCGCACGCGGCCCCGTGTCGACCCAGCTCGGGCAAATCGTGGACGAGCTGGCCGACACACGACGGATCATCGTCGTCTCCCGATCCGATCCCTCATGGCCACTCTCGATCTGGCGGGTGTCCGGCAGGCTCTTCGAGCTCCGCCAGCGGGACGTCGACCTCCGAGACGACGAGGCCGCAGCGATCCTCGATCGAATCGTCCCGGACGTCTTGGACGATCAGGACCGAAAGCGGCTGATCAGCCGGTGCGACGGCTGGGCGGCTGGGGTCGTGCTCGCAGCTGTCGCGCTGCGAGGGCGCAGCGATCCAAGGGCGTTCGTGGACGTCTTCTCCGGCGGAGAACGTGTCGTGGCCGACTACCTCTTCGAGGAGGCCTACTCGCAGTTCACCGACGAGGAGCGTCACCTGATGCTGTCCACGTCGGTATGCGGCGTGTTCGACGGCGAGCTCGCCGTGGCCCTCACCGGTTCCTCCCGGGCATCGGAGCTGCTCCGTGACTTGTCGGCCCGAGTCATGTTGATCTCACCGGTCGACGGGCTACCAGGCTGGTTCCGGTATCACGACCTGTTCGCCGAGATGCTCCGCCACGAGCTGAACGTGACTCGCCCCGGGGCCGCTGACGACCTCCGACGCTGCGCCGCGGAGTGGCACGGACGCGCCGCGGCGCGCACCGACGGGGGCAGCGTCAGCCACCTCTCGAAGCAGGTTGGCTACCTGACGCAGCTCGCTGACTGGAAAGGAGTCGCAGCCGCAGTCCAGGCCAACGGAAGGAGCCGCTTTCGGAACGGACAGAACCTGGAGCTGCTCGCGTGCCTCCAGGCGATACCGACCGAACAACTCGACACCGACACTGCCCTGTCGCTGGCGACCGTCTACCTGTCCAGCGGCCGGCAGTGGCAGGTCGACGAGATGCTCCGCGTCGCGGCCGATGCCGGTCTCGACGACCTCCAGTCGATTCGCGCGCTGCTCACAGTCGCCTCGGGCGTGGAGTTCGAACGCCCCCCGACCGAGGTGATCGCGGCGACCGACGACGTCGTCTCACTGCTCGATCGAACGGACCCGTCGACAACGCTCGAGTCAGTGGTGATCCACCGCCATCCCGACGCGATGCGACAAGGCGCGTTGATGTGTCGTGGCCGAGCATTCGATCTGCTGGGTGACGACGCTGCCGCCGTCGAAAACCTCGAAGCGGCGCACTCGGAGTACCACTCGTTCGACACGTTCTGGACGCTTCACGCGTTGTCCAGCCACGCCCTCGTCGAAGCCCGGCGCGGCAACAGCTCGTCCGCCAGGTCGCTCGCCGATCGGGCGATCGGCGGTGCCACCCAGATCGGAATGTCGACACAACCGATCATCGGGAACGCCCACCTCGCTCTGGGGATCATCGCGATCGACTCCGACCAGGCACGAGCGCTGCATCATTTCGATCGATGTCGCGCTGCTTGCACTCCCAACCGTCGCTGGGCGACCCTCGTCGAGGAACGCATCTGGAGCGCCGAAGCCCACCGGCTCCTTGGTGACGACCCGGCAGCCGCGATCCGCACGCTGCACGACGACGCGCACAACGGTTACCTCGCACCACGACTCCGCGCCGATGTCATGGCGTTGTCCGCTCGTTGCCTGCTCGACATCGGCGACCACATCGGCGCCGAGGCTGCCCTTCTCGAAGCTCCCATCGCGACGATGGCCGTGCACGCTGCGAGAGCGTCGCTGCTGACCGCTCGTGATCGACTCAAGATCGAACAGCTGCGTGCTCGGGCCGGACTCACTGCGCGAGAACTCGAAGTGCTCGCCGCGATGACGGGTCGAGCCACCAACACCGAGATCGCCCAACGACTCCACATCTCGCTCCACACGCTCAAGACCCATCAGCGACACGTCTACGAGAAGCTCGACGTCCCGAACAGGAACAGCGCAGTGGACCGCGCCGAGCAGCTCGGCATCCTGTGAGCGCAACGCACAACCCCGACGACCTCCAGCAGTTCCTCCTGTACCTGGGCAGCGCGCTCACCGCTGCGGGCGAAGCAGTGAACGAGATCGAACACCGGCTGAAGGTCGCGGCGGCGGCGTACGGCGAGGACCACGCACGATTCGCCGTGCTCCCGACGTTCATCGTCGTGTCGCTGGAACCCGGTCGACCGGCGACCCTTGAGCCGACCAAGCAGCTCCGCGGGACGCTCCGACTCGACCAGGTCGCGCTCGTCTACCGAATCCTCGAACAGGCGGAGCGGGCCGAGATCACTCCGGCGGAGGGTGTCGCAGCGGTCCTCGATGCCGTGTCCTCGCCACCGCGATTCAACTGGGCCGTGTCGACTGCAGGACACGCCGCGATGACCGCGGGCATCTGCCTGGTGTTGCAGCCGTCCCTGCCCGATGTCGCGCTGGCGACCGCGTTCGGAGTGCTCGTCGGCCTCCTGAAGCTGCTCGGATCGAGGTGGCGCCGCACGCAGATGCTGCTCCCGGTGGCCAGCGCGTTCATCGTGTCGGCGATCACGTTCGCACTCGCCAACGAAGGGTGGGCGACCCCCGACATCCGCTCCATGATCGCGCCACTCGTCACCTTCCTCCCCGGCGCAGCCCTCACCATGGGGGTCATGGAGATCTCGGCAGCCGAGCTCATCACCGGCGTCTCCCGGCTCGTCGCCGGCGCGCTCCAGCTGCTCCTGCTCGGCTTCGGGATCGTCGCTGCCGCCCAGGCGTTCGGACTCCCCTCGGCACGGCAGCTGCTCGCCGCTCCCCCGCAGGACCTGCTCGGACCCTGGTCACCCTGGCTCGGCGTCGCGATCTTCGCCATTGGTGTCTTCTTCTACAGCTCCGCACCGCGACGCTCGTTCGCCGGGCTGCTCGTCGTCCTGCTCGTCGCCTTCCTCGGGCAACAGGCCGGCAACGCGCTCGTCGGCGGCTACCTCGGCGGCTTCATCGGCGCGTTCCTGATGACCCCGACGGCCAAGCTCATCGAGCGCACACACACAGGGCCACCCGCGCTGGTGACCTTCCTGCCGGCGTTCTGGCTACTGGTACCGGGCGCTCTCGGGCTGATCGGCGTCACCGAGTACATCGCTTCACAGAGCACCGTCGGTATCAACGACTTCGTCTCGACCCTCGGCGCGATGATCTCTATCGCGATCGGCGTGCTCTGCGCCTACCCGCTCGTCGACGTCACCTTCGACGGCGCACGCCGACTGCGCGACCTCCGACGCCCGTAGGGTCACGCAACTCTAAGACCTGTTGCGGGAACAGCTCAAGGTCCGTTGTTCGCGCACCGATAGAGAGAGGAACGGGAACATCTGAGAGGGGGCTCCATGAGCCCACGTACTCGAGCTGTCACCGTCGTGACAGCGGTCGTCGTCCTCACCCTCGCCACCGTGGGACCGGCCAGCGCACGGCCGGATCCCGGAACTCCGACGGCACCACCCGGTGATGCTCCGATCACCCTGTTCGGGCTCGGCGCCGGACTCACCACCGGTGGACTCATCGCTCCGTCGGTCGGCTTCGACCCGCTCGCCGGTTACCCGACCGCAGGTTTCAGCCATGCCGGCTACACCCCTGAGGCCGCAGGTTTCGCGGGTGTCATCCCCGCCACAGATGCTGACGGCACGAACTTCAATCTGTACTGCATCGACCTGTTCGTCTCGACCCACGACGGCATCGGCTATCAGCCCGACACGTGGGTCGTCGGCAACCGGCCCTACACCGGTTACATCGCATGGATCCTTGCGAACTACTACCCGAACCAGCCGCAACCATCGTCGCTCGCGAACGACAACCAGCGCGCTGCGGCTGTCCAAGCGGCGATCTGGTGGTTCTCGGATCGGTTCGTGCTCGACGACATCACCAACGCCACGTTGTTCTCTGCCACCGCGGCGATCGTGAATGCTGCCATCGCCAACGGACCGGCCTCCGAACCAACGCAGCCGACGGTCACGATCGTCGGCCCGTCGAGCGGATCTGCGAACGAGACGATCGGGCCGTTCCTCGTGAACTCGAGCGCCCCGTCAGCTGCGGTGACCGTCACCGGCGGCGATGCATTCGCCGACGCAGCCGCCACCGTGCCGCTCCCGGCCGGGACCGCGCTGGGTGTCGGGGTGCCGTTCTGGATCCGATCTGTCGCGCCGGCAACTGTGTCGATCACTGCGGTCGCCCAGACACCCGTGCGCACCGGGAACGTGTTCATGTACTCGCCTGCCGACCCGGATGCGCCGAACCCGGCGAACGCACAGACGCTCATCCTCGCCGAAGACAGCGTCCTCGAAGCGACCGGAGCGACGTCGATCGATGTCGGCGCAGCAACCACCACCACGACATCCACGACCACGAGCACCACGACGTCCACGACGTCACCAGCCACCACCACAACAGCCAGTAACGGCGGAGTCGACGCCGAAAACGCCGCAGCGACCAACACACCCAGATCGTCGAGAACCGACAACGGCGCAAACCAGTTGGCGTTCACTGGCACCGGCGATGCCGCAGCAGTTTGGGCGGGCATCGCGATGATCGTTCTCGGCCTGGCACTCGCCAGTGCACCACGCATTCGCCGGCGCGGCGACGTCCCGTGAAGCAGGCTATGCCTCTGTGAGGCACGCCCGATGGAGGTCGGGTCCGAGAACGGCGATCAGAACGTCGGTGGGGACGGCTACAACTCTCGTGAAGTTGTCCGGTCTGTCGCCTCGGTCGTAGGCACTCGTGGTGCCGCGGACAGCGCGGACATGCTGGTACGTGTTGAGCTCTTCGGCGAGCGATTGCCGCAGGCTCTTGCTGCGGCCGAGTGCTCGTACCGCTTCCGGGTCCCGTACCCGGGAGCGGGCCAGCAACGTCATCATCGTGTGCCCGAGTCTTTCGTCCTGCTCGAAGCGCGGGCTCTCCTGGCCGAGTCGGTGCAGGAATCCGTGCAGTGGCCGTACGTCTTCGGGTTCTCGCGGGATGAGTGAGACGAGTGCGTCCAGCCACCCGTTCACATCGGACGCGAGAGCGACGCTCACCGCTGCTACCTCGTAGTAGTCCCACCAGCGAGGGTGATCGGAGGGAACGCTGCGTATCACCGAATCTGCTGCGAGGTACTCCTGGAGGGAGAGATGCGAGAACTCGTACTGCTCGCCTGACTCCACGAGGAGCCCTGTGTGTGACTCCAGTTCGAGTGCGACAGCTCGGGCTTGGTCCTTGGGCAGCTCGTAACGTCCAGCGAGGTATCGGTAGCTCTCCACCAGATCGTCCAGGTCGAAGCGGATGAGCCCACGTCGACTGAAGTCGAATGCGAGGTCGCAGAGGAACCGTCGCTTCTCGTCGACATCGAATTGGCTGTAGCGCGACGAGCGACGGATCCCGCGCTCGTTGTCCCAATCGTCGAGGACCAGGCGAACGATCGAGCCGTAGAGATCCACGGGACGCTCCGGCACGGAGTTCCGCCGCTTGTACACCTTCATCATCTGGACGAGGAACAGTGGCCGGTTCGTCAAGTCCGAAGCCGGGTGATCCTCGCCGGCGATCGCTTCGAGGAACCCCTCTGCGTCGTCACCGAGGAACCCTTCGGCGAAGCTGCGGATCTGCGCCTCGTCGAGCGGGAGGATCTCTGCGGGAGCGAATCCCTGGATCGGCTGGCTGTAGTCGCCGGATCGACACGAGACGATGACCTTGCCGTCGGCCATGCTGCGGCCGAGCCTGGTGAGTTCTTGTTCGAGCTGGCTTCGATGGCGGTTCGGTACCTCGTCGAGGCCGTCGACGATCACGAGCGCCCCTGTGCCGAGCAGCTCGTTGATGCTCACCGCCACGTTGTCCAGGTCGGCGGCCACTTTGTCGTCGATGCCGATCTTCGTGCCGAGGATCTCGTACAGAGAGCGCTTGTCCCATTGCTCTTCACGGCACACCACGAGCACCACGAACCGGAAGGCATCGTTGTCGGCGACTTCCGCGGAGACCGCAACGTTCCGGGCGAGGCGGCGAAGGGTTGTGGTCTTTCCAGCCCCAGGATCTCCGAGCACTGCGAAGTTCCGCTCGTCGAGCAGCAAGTCGATCTCTGTGAGTTCGCGGCCCCCGACGCCGAGCCGGCGACGCTGAGAGCGGAAGATGAGCTCGATCGTGGCGGCGTCCGGTTCGAACTGACCTGGACCGACGTCGTGGACTTCGCCGGTCCAGTTGACGACAGCAAGGTGATGATCCGCGATTGTTCGCGTCGTCTCTTCGATGAATCTGTCGCGCTGGGCGCGCTTGTTCTTCTTCCACTGTGGCTGGACACGATCGATGAGAGGCACGACCAGAGCGGTCAGGGCAGCAAGTTCAGCCATGGGTCCGACGCAGTCTTGCAGGCGACGGAGCACGGTGGCGTGAGACGGCGCCATGCTCTGGGATGCGGCAAGGGGCCCGTTGCAGGGGTCAGTCGCCCCGACGCTGAGATCGGACTAGTCGAGCGTGCGGGCCTGTCGTAAGAGCGCCGTACCAACGTCGGAGAGAACGAGCGGACAGCTCGCACTCGGTGTCTCGTCGAAGAGATCGAGTCCCATACGACGTTCCATCAAGATGAGGGAGCTCCTGAGGGCATCTGAGGTCGTCCCGAGGCGCTGAGCAGCCTCCGTCAGGGTGCTGGCCTGCGCAGCTCTCACATACATGTCGCAACGGCTGCGGCCTCGGAAGAGCCGGAGTGCCGTTCGGAGCGGTTCCGGGGTGTCGTCTGGGGCGAGTGGGTGGGGTCCGAAGTGCTCGTCGACTTGTTGGAGGAGGAGTCGCCCGGCGTCGGTGAGCTGTTGAGGTGCGTGCGCCTTCGATGAGCGTTCGAGAATTGGTTCGCCGACTGACCTCTCGATCAGTGCAGTCTGGGTGGTGAGCGTGGCGGACTCGATCTGGAGCACAGCGGACGCCTGGTTCATGCTGGGGAACCGCGCGATGACTTGGAATCGTTGTAGTCGCTGGGCGGCACCTCGACCGCTGAGTGCTTGCCGGAGGGGGGTCGGTAGGTCTGTTCGTACCTCGAGTGAGATGGCGTGACTGGCCCCTCCTCGGGATCGAAGTTGGATCCCGTGCTCGGTTGCACGTTTGGCGACCGTGGTCGGGGTGGTGCCGAGCTCGGCGGCGATGTCAGGCAGTGTGCGACCGCAGTCGACGTACTGCGCTCGAAGCCAGTCGGCGTCGATCTCGAGACGTCGTCGTTGGATCGTCGCATGGCCTTCTTCACGCAGTATGGATGCGAGGGTGCCCCGCAGCACGCCTGTCGACTCTTCCAGGATCCTCAGCGTCAGTCCGGCGGCCCGTTGCTCGTCGATCCATTGTGCGGTGATGTGTTCTGGGACTGCGTGGTGGCGTCGGATCGCATCGGGTGCGGTCGTCGCGGCGTTGAATCGCGCCGACGGAGCGCATCGACGGATGAGGAAGGTCACCGCAGCTGGCGGGAGGTCGTGACGTTCCGAGATCTCCCTGATCGTGTCCCCGCGCTGCACTGCTGCGACCACTTGGTCAGCGGGAAGCGTGTCGGTCTCGATACCGGCGAGCGTGCAGTGGACCCAGTCGCGCGGTGGTGACCACTCGACCGGTTCGCCGTGGATGTCCGCCGCGTCCATGAGTTTGCGGGCGTGTTCGAGGAGTCGACGGCGGGCGATCTCGGTGATGCACCGCTGGAACACGACGTAGTTGGATATGTAGTTCTCGCTCGCTCGTAGTTCTGGGGGCGCAAGGTTTGCCGCAGCCCCGGTGAGGGTTTCCCAGAGCCAGAGTCGTGCGAAGGTGTGTCGGCGTTCGCCGCCGGGCCCGAGCCCGCTGCGTCGACAGATGCGCTCCCAGTCGGCGCGACTCAAGTCGATGTGCTTGTGGAACG
>JAFAFN010000227.1 GCA_023423475.1 Actinomycetes bacterium
ACGTGGTCGCCGGCCTCCATGGCCAGGCGGTCTCCGCCGAACGAGAGGCTTCCGAGACCGAACTCCCAGCCGATCGCCTCTTCGATCAGCACCCGTTGGCCGCCGGTGTCGAGGTCCATCGCGACGAGGGGCCCTGCGGTGTACTCGGCATCGCTGCCCGCATCCTCGACGTGCAGCGGCGAGAACATCACGTAGGTCCGGCCGCCGAGCTGCCCGACCCCGAACAGCTGGTGCCAGATGCCCGGGTCGTCGTTGGCGACGAGTTGGACCGCTTCGTTCGCCCCTGCAGGAAGATGCCAGATGGACCGCTGTGCGGCGTCCGACGGCGGCTCGTACACGCGCTCGTAGGGGTCCGACGTCGATTCGCCCAGCGTGTAGATCAGTCCGCCCCTGCCGTCGTCGAACGCCGCGGATGCTTCGTCGGGCAGCACCTCGGTGAACGTGCCGTCATCGGCACGGACCAGGATTCCCTCCGGTGTCGTTGCGATCACGCCGTCGAGTTCGACCGCTGCGCCCACTGGTGCTTGACGACCCTTGCCGGTCGAGATGTCGAGCGCGTCGATGGTCGTGAGCGCCTTGGGAGCAGGCTTCACCTGCACGATCTGCTTCGGTGCGAAGCTCTCCCAACGCTCGCCCTCGAAGGTCGTCCGGTCGTCGATGTCTGCGGCATCCTCGGACGGTGGGAGCAGCGGGTTGCCACACGAGCACTGAGTGCGTGGTGTGCCGTTCTCATCGACCAGCACCGGAGTTCCGGCCTGCAGGATCGAGGCGTAGCCGTTGGCCTCTCCACTGCGGTACGTGTGGTTCGTGACAGCGGTGTCACGAGTGAGGACGACCGGGGTGAAGGACTGCACCGTCGCCGCAGCGGCTGCCGGTTCCACGCCGACGACGCTTGCCCAGGCGGCTGCAGCATCGGGGTCTGCGAACAGCGCGGCTGCCAGGCGGTTCAGGTCGCACACGGGGCGTCCGCCTGTGACGGCATAGAGCCCGGCGGCATCGCCGCTGATTGGTGCGTCGCCGTCCTCCCGGACGGCGACCGAGCTCGCGAGCTCACGAAGCTCGTCGTCCGCGACGGTCACGATCGACTCGGTGAACGGGGCATCGCTCCGGTAGGTGACCGGCTCCAGACGAACGGTCGCCACCACGGGGACGTCGGCGTCGGGTCCTCTCGTGGCGGTGTCGTCGGTGCCGCTTCCGCGGGTGAGTCCGATGGCGGCGACGACACCGAGGAGCGACGCCATGGCGATCACCGCGACGATTGCCGGCCAGAGCCGCGTGCGCGACGACGCGTCGACAGATCCACCAGCTTCGCTCACGATCCCTCCTCCTCGACACGGACGGTAGTCCAGTCGGTCACGTCCGATGCCAACACATCGGTTGATCCACCAGGAGTCTCGCCTCGGAACTCGTGGATACCGATGGGGACGACTCCCCAGTGGCGAAGGGTGTGGGGAGTCGGGGACTGCTCCCCATTCCGGCCGCCGGTGACGCTCCGTAGGTTGCCAACCGTCCCACGAAGTGTGGGCCGACGAGGGAGATCACATGGAGAGCTCGATGACCGCACCCAGACGGAGGCAGATGATGGTGGCAGGTGCCGCGCTGGCGGCTGCGCTGACCTTCGGCTCCGGTGCCGGAATCGCCGGAGCGGATGGGACGCAGACGCCGGTAGGTGCTCCGACGATCCGTCTGGGGGTCACCGAGTTCGGCGACACCAGGGTGCCGAACACGTCGCCCGCTCAGGAGTACTTCCGCCTCCCGGCGGTCCGCGCCGGGGACCTCGTCACCGTTGCTGCCCGAACCCCGCCCGGGGCTGGACGCCGCTGGGCATGTCTCGCCGCCGACGTCGACGGATTCAACTGGCAGCAAGAGGGATGCAACCTGGCGAATGCGGTCATCTTCCGTGAGTCAGGTTCCCGCATTCAGTTCCGTGCGAGCCGAGCGACGAACAACGCGTTCCTCCGGGTCTACACGACCTACGACTACGGCGCCTTCGAAGTGACCGTCGAGCGGATCCAGCGGCAGGTCGGACTTGCTCTCTCGGCACCTGGATCGCTCCAGCCGAACGGCGCGGTGTCGGTCTCCGCCCGACTGACGAACGGGCAGTCGGTCCCCGACGGCCACCGGGTGCAGCTCGCCGCGCGCGTGAAGGGTCGCACCCACACCTACGTATCGACGACCCGTGGCGGGCGCGCGACCTTCCAGCTCAACTTGCCCGGCGACGCCGTCGGGTCGACGGCGACCCTGACCGCGCAGTCGCCCGAGACGTCGACGTATCAGGCAGCGTCGACCATCCCGGCGAACATTCGCATCGTGAAGTGATCCGTCGCGACCTGGGGTCAAGGGAGGACCTGAGGATGTCGACGGCGCTGGTGTTGGACGAAGGGGATCGTCGCCTCACTGCACCCACTGCGTTGATCACCTGGGCGTGGGTGGTGCTGCTCGTCCCGACAGCCACGTCGATCATCGCTGCGGGGTGGGGTCCGTCCCAAGCGGTCGGCCAGGTCGGCTTCTTCGGCTGGGCGCAGCTCCAGCTCATCCTCGGCGTCGTCGGTGTCCAGTCGGACTGGAACGGCTACTCGAGGTCGTTCCTCGAGACGGTCGGTGGCGCGATGCTCGGCGGTGCGACGCTCGCCGTGTGGGTCGGGGCGATGATCTCGCTGCGTCGCCACGAGCTGGTCACCTCCGGGGCGGCGATGATCGTCTACGGCACGCTGGTGGTCATCGACGTCGTGTGGACCGGCGGAGGTCCGACGACGCTGCTCGAATCGTGGAACCGGCCATGGGTGGCTGCCCTGGTGGTCGGTCTTGTCTGGGCGACCGGAGTGGGACTGACGGTGGCGGGCGACCTGTGGCGACGCCGGCTCGGTGGCATCTCGACCGGGGAGGCGCACGCAGTGGCGATCTCGGAGCGGCGCTGGGATCTGCAGCGACGCGTCGAGGACCAGCTGCGCCGATCCGCCGGTACGCCGTCGGCCGCCCAGGGAGCGGGCATCGTCGGACAACTCGAGTCGCCCGAGTACGCGACGTGGGCCCGACGGGTTGCCGCACGTCTGATCGACTGGGTCTTCACCTTGCTCGTGTTCGTCCCAGTGCTGGTCGCAACCTGCGCCGCCGTCGCTGCCGTCGTGGGCGCCGATGCCGTCGTCGTGGTGATGATCGCCGTCTACCTCGACCTGGGTCTGTGGGAGCTCGTCTACTACCTCGTCGGCGCGAGCCACGGCCAGACGGTCGGCAAGCGGATCGTCGGCATTCGGGTCTGCCGGGAGGACGGCAGCAGACTCGGTCTCGGTCTCGCCTTCGGGCGGCAGCTGGCCTCGCTGATCTCGACCCTTGCCTTCATGATCGGCTGGCTCGCGCCGCTGTGGACGCCGAAGCGTCAAACGTGGCAGGACCAGATGACGAACACGATCGTGGTCGAGGACCGGTCGGCTCGCCTCGAGCGCCCTTCTGTCGTCTGGGGCCTGGTGTGGACCGTGATCAGTGGTCTGGTCGTCGCCGGCGGGCTTGCCTTCCTGATCAAAGGTGTGGACTTCTCCAGCTACGACAGCAGTGGTTACGAGACCAACGAGTGGGGCGACTGATGCGACCGCGAACGGCTGCCGCAGCGATGATGTGTGGAGGAGAGAGGGAGATCATGGGATCGATGACGACATGCCGGAACCGCTCCGCAGCGGGCACTCGGCTGGGAGCGCTCGTGGGTGCACTTGTGCTCACGTCGGTGTTGCTGGGGTGCGCTGGCGACCGCGACGACGCAGAGGGGGCGCCGACCTCGACCATCGAGGCGTCCACGAGCTCGACCACGGCCTCGACAACTACCTCGACGACCACGGCCGCTGCCCCGGCCAGCACGACGACGCAGGCGCCGCCACCGCCGGTCGGGCCGCCCGTCACCGCGGTCCCGACCGATCAGAACGGGCGGGTCTTCGCGCTGATCGAGGGCTACGATCCGGCGGCGCGCACGCTCACCGTTGACATCGCGCAGTATCTCGGCGGCATGGACTACTTCCGTCACCTCGCAGCGGATCCATCGACATGGACGGGCCTGATCTGCGGAGCCGAAGGGGTCGAGTACGACGGTTCCCAGGACCTCGCCGACTGCGGGACCCACGGTCAGGACCAGACGGTCATCAACGAGAACCCGAAACTGCGGACGCTGTCACTCGCCCCCGACGCCCGATTCGCCATCTCCGACGGGGCCAGCGGTGCAACCTTCCCGGCAAACGAGACCGAGTTCGCATCGTTCGTCGGTCGTAGCCCGTTGGGGAACACGTACTGGCTCGAGGTGCACGACGGCTGGGTGACGTCCGTCGAGTTCCAGTTCTTCTCATGACGCGCAGCACGCCGGCGACCGGTGTCGGTCGTCCTTTGCACTGACTACGATGCGCTCCCGTGGGAGAGGGACCTGCAACGGCGAAGCGAGTGGTCCTTCGGCGTCCGGCGATGCTCGTCGTGACCGCCTCCATCGTGCTGGTCGCGGTCATCGGCCTGGCAGGTCGTTCGATCGAGCCGAACGACGCCGAGGCATCGACCCCCGCCGACGAGAGGGAAACGACCACCACCAGGCCGATGGACCCCGTCGAGCACGACGGCTTCCTGGCCGTGGCACAGTCGTCGTTCCCTGAACTCGACGTGGCCACGGCGGAGTGCATCGCCGACGGTGCGCTCCCGAAGCTGAGTCCGGCCATCGTCGCGACGATGCTGATGGACCGTGATGCGCCGCTGAAGACCACAGCGGACCAACGGGCCGTGCTCGGCGGAACGATCGACGAGTGCGTCGATCGGGCGACGGCTGTCGAGGTGGTCCTGCGACATCTCTCGCAGCTGTCGGCCCGAGCGCCGGTGTTCGTCGCTGGGTCGGACTTCTCGTATCCGGAGTGGCAGTGCGTCGACGAAGAGCTGGGGGAGTTCGCTGTCGGCGAGACGTTCTTCAGCCTCTACACCGCTCCGATCAAGTTCCAGCGGCAGCTCGTCGAGGTGGCCTTGGAGTGCGTCGACCCGTCGAGACTCACCAGCTGGCTGTCGGCATGGGTCGACTCGACTGCAGAGGTACTCCCGTCACCTTGGGAATCGAAGAATCCGAACGATGGGTGGCTCCTCGCTCCGCCCACACCGGGTCGGGACTGCGTCCTAGCGTCGATGCCACGAGACGACGACCGGGTCGCAGTCCTCGTCGAACAGGTCTTGTTGAGCGCGTCGTCAGCGCCGCTCGACGGAGAGCTCGACGAGCTGTCGTCGTGGTTCGAGTCGTGCGACATGCCGGCACCCCGGAGGTCGGGGGTGTGACCGGCGAGGAAACACTGCCGCCGCAGCGTGGTCCGCAGATCGAGGGCCACACCGACTTCGAGCCCATCGGACAAGGCGGTTCCGCCGAGGTGTTCCGGGCTCGGGAGATTGCCTTCGATCGCTTGGTCGCGGTCAAGCTCTTCGGCGCTCGGCTCGATGGTGATGCGGCGGCGCGCGAGTTCCGTCGCGAATGCCTCGCGATCGGACAGGTCGGTGACCATCCGTCGATCGTCCGCGTGTACTCCGCCGGATCGACCACCGACGGGCGTCCCTACCTGACGATGGAGCTGATGGAAGGCTCGTTCGCTGAGCAGGTCGCTGCCGGGCCACTCCCAGCGAAGGAGGTGCTCGCCATCGGCGTCGCGATATCCGACGCTGTCGCCGCCGCCCACCGCGCGGGTGTGCTGCACCGCGACATCAAGCCGGCGAACGTCCTGCGGAACCGCTTCGGTGCACCGGTCCTGGCCGACTTCGGTGTGTCGCTCGTGGCGTCGAGCACGACCACCGAGTCGCAGCTCGGCCTGACGCTCGAGCATGCGGCACCCGAGGTGCTGCGCGGTCTGCCGTCCACGGAGCGCAGCGACGTCTACTCGTTGGCGTCGTGCCTCTTCCAGCTCTCGACGGGCTTTGCTCCGTTCGCTCAGCTCAGCCGAGAGCCGGGCGCTGTGCTCGTCAAGCTCGCGCATGAGCGCCCTCCCGATCCTGGTGCCGATGTGCTTCCACCAGAACTCGAGAGCGTCCTGCTCCCGGCCCTCGAGCGCGACCCTGAGCTCCGGCCGGCGTCTGCGGCGCTGTTCCGGGATGCGCTCGTCGCTGCGGCTTCTCGGCTCGATGGCACCGACCCGGCCGCGTCCGTTCAGGAGGTTCCCCGGCGCACGCGGCGCACTGCGGTGGCCGCCGCGGCGTGTGCATGTGTGGCGCTGCTCGGCGGTGGGCTCTGGTTTGCCTCGGCCCGCAGCACGGACATCGCCGAGAGCGCGATCGACGCCAGTGCGGTGGACGACAGAGACGGCGCGACGGCAGGCCTGGACCCCGACGAGCTCATTCAGCAACTCAGCGTGATGGTCGGTGACGGCGCGCCAGAGGCACTCGGGCCGCACCGACAGTGCGTCACGGCGCAATTCGATCGTCTCCGCAGCGACGCGCTGTCAGCGATGGTGACCGGTGGGCCGGGGAGTCGGTCGAACATCGCGGCGATGCGCGACGCCTGGGCCGGTTGTGGCTTCGACTCCGCCAAGCTGGCGCCGTTCGTGGCTGCGGGCGACTACTCGAGCGCACCGCTCGACCTCGCCGACAACAAGCTCGAGTGCATCGAGAGTCGGTTGGCCGAGGGATATGCCGGTGACATCGCCGCGGTCGCGTCGCTCACGACCTCCGCCCAGTCGGCAATCCTTGACCGCTATGTCGACGATCAACTATCGGCAGCCACGGCAGTGTGCAGCGATCCCGCAGAGTTGACGGCCGCGTTCGCCGAGCGGCTGCGATCCGATGGAGCCGACCCCGGGCTGGTGTCGCAGTTCGAGTCCTGCGCCCCGCAGGTGCTGCCGGTGCTAGGCCCGGACGAGATCGCCAGACTCGGTGTGGGATTGACGACCCTCGACGACGGCCCGCTCGCCGATGCACAAGCAGGTGCCCGAGAGATGCTCGCGACGAACATCGTGTCGCTGGCATCGTCGGGCGGAGGTGGGGGAGTGCAGCTCGGAAGTGGACAATCGGTCGCTGCCGACGGCACTGCGCTGCCCGACGCACCGGACAGCTCTCCATCTGAGTACCCGACCTGCCCGCCGCTGTGAGCGCGGCGGTCGATCGGTCGATCAGTACTCGGTGCGTGCCCTCAGGTCGCCGAGGGCGTCGTCGAGGCCCTCGAGCAGCGCATGCT
>JAFAFN010000513.1 GCA_023423475.1 Actinomycetes bacterium
CCCCAGTAGGCGGCGTTGCCGGCGTTCTGCGCCGACTGCGGCGCGGCATCGACCGGGGTCGTCACCGCGGTGCCGACGTAGCTGGTCGCGTTGGTGAACGAGGCGCTGTAGTTGGCCGCGCCGTAGACGTCGGGCAGGTTCGCGAGGGTCACCTGGGTCGCCGGGAGGACGACACCGGGAGCGGTCGGGTCGGCCATGTCCTTGGCGATGCCCGACAGCGTGGCGGTCAGCGTCGCGTTGCCCGCGGCGTTCACGGTGAGGCGAGGGTTGCTGACCTGGAAGGGCACGAGCTGGCCGTAGAAGTTGATCGTGAAGGTGCCGTTCCACTGCACGGTCGACACGCCGGTGGCGGTGTTGACGGTGCCCTCGCCGCCGGCGAGCACGATGCGCTGATCGAGGAAGGCCGCGTTGTACGCGGTGACGACGGTGCCCGCACCGTTGCGGTTGCGGTTCGCGTACGAGACCGAGGCCTCGGAGCCGATGTTCACGAAGTTGCCGGCGGCGTTCTTCTTCTGCACGGTGACGTCACCGTCGGTCGCGACGTAGGTGCCGGCACTGGTCGCGCCCTGGCTGCCGGCGTTCCAGTAGTTCACGTCGCCGTTGTAGACACCGTTGTTCGCCTCCTGGCTGATGGTCCAGTTCAGGGTGGCGTTGGTGACGGCGCGGTTCGGGTTCGGAGTGGTGGTCGGCGTGGTCGGGGTCGTCGTGGTGGTGGTGCCCGGCGGGGTCTGCGGCACACAGGCACCGATCAGGACGGCGGCGGCGACCGCGGCGACGGCTCCCAGGGCCGCGCGACGTGTCTTCGAGGACTTCATCAGCTGCATCTCCTTGTTGGGTCGCTCCGAGACGGGTCACAGCGGGCGCTTGCGAACAAGGACCCCTCCGTCCGGGTAGGAGTTAACCTAGGTTTACAGAACCGGATCAGCAAGATTCCTGGTCAGGCATCGGTGTCGCTCACATCGGACGGACCCGGATTTGGCATCGGGGTGTACGGCGGCGGAACGCTCGACGGTGGAGTCGCCGCGGCGGCCGCGCCGGCGGGCACCGGCTGCTCCCCCCGCTCGTCGAGTGCGCGGGCCACTGCGTCGTCGATCTGGGACGAGAGCCGCCGACGGTTCCTCGCCCGCAGGACCAGGGCGATCACCACGGCGGCCGCGACGAGTGCGAGCAGGATGAGCGCGGGGACCGGGACCAGGCTGAGCCGGGTCCGTGCGGTGACCGGTGCCGGCGCCGGACGCAGCTGCTCGCCCGAGGCGTCGTAGGGCACGAGCTCGACCGAGGCGGTGGTCGAGAAGCCCGGCCACACCCCCGCGACACGTTGGGTCAGCGTGTAGGAGTTCTCCGGCAGGAGCTCCTTCATGTCGGCTGCCTCGTCGACGCGCTCACCGAAGCCGAGGCCGGTGGCGACCCGTGCGACCCGGGTCGCTCGAAGTCGGACGTTGCCGGTGTTCTCGACGGTGTAGGTCAGCACCATCGTGCCGGGGGCGAGCGGGTTGACGCTCGAGTGGTACTCGGCGCGCAGATCGGTGAAGGTCAGCTCCGGCTCGAGCTCGCCGTCGACACGCAGGTAGATCCGACTCCCCAACCGCCGCTCGACCTTGACGCGGTTGCCGTCGCTGCCCTCCTCTGTCACCGTCAACGACGTGACGATGCCGCCGACGTGGTCGCCCGGCGCCGCGTCGTCGGGGACCTCGATGGTGAAGGGCACGGTGACCTTCTCGCCCGCGGGCACCGTGATCGACGTGGACTCGGGTGTGGTCCACGCCCCGACGTCGGTCGGCCGCTCGTCGCCGGCGAGCAGGTCGGTCCCGCCCTCGTCGGTGTTGAAGGCGTCGCTCACGTAGACACCGAGGACCAGGTTGACCCTGCCGTCGTTCGAGACGACGAGCTCGTCGGTGACGGTGTCACCCGGGTCGGCCTCGAGCACGAAGTTCGGCCGCGCGGCGCCGTCCTCGCCGGCGCTGGGCCGCACCGACCAGGTCGCAGCCAGCGCAGCGGGCGGCTCACCCGTGCCGCCCCCGGATGTCCCGTCCTGGGCGGCGACGGATCCGAGAGACGCGAGGGCGGACGTCGCGCACAGCGCGACGGCGAGCACGAGCTGCCGCGAGCGGCGGCCTGACGGCGACACGTTCGGCTCAGCCGAGCGCGGTCAGCGTGAGGGTGGCGGTGTAGCTGCCCGCGGGCGTCGAGCTCGGGATGAGCAGATCGAGATCCGCACCCACGGTGACCGACCCCTTGGCGTGACCCGCAGGGGCCGACGCCAGCGGCGAGACGTCCGCGAGGCCGTTGCCCGCGATCAGCCCGGAGCTCACCGTGCCACCGGGCACGGCGCCGCCACCGGCGGAGATGACCCGCGGGACCCAGCCGAGGTACTTCCCGGCGAGACCGCCGCTGAAGTTGCTCACCTGGCCCGACAGCGACCACGACGGGCTGCCGTTGCGGGTGTCGACGATCGTGACGCCCGACAGCGAGCCACCGAAGCGCAGCTGACCTTCGCCGCTGGCGACCTGGCTGAGGGTGACCCCGGACTGGCCGGCGTCGATCGTCCAACGGAAGACGTCGTCGGGCAGGCCGTCGCCGTCACCGTCGGTGCCGTCACCGCCGCCGGGGTTCTCGCCGTTGTTGTCGAGGGTCTCGGGGACGTCGACACCGATGGTCAGGCCACCGGATGAGCCGGGCGTGGTGGTCGTGGTGACCGACGTGGTCGTCGTCGTGGGCGAGGTCGTCGTCGTGGTGGGCGACGTGGTGGTCGTCGAGGAGCCGCCGACGACCGTGGTGGTGGTCGTCGTGGGCGGGGCCGTACCCGGACCGAACCCGACCGAGATCGGTGCCGCCGGCTTGCGGGAGTCCGCTGCGCCGCCGGTGGTGTACCAGTACGCACCGAGGCCCAGGTTCGACATCGCGTCGACGAACGGCGTCGGCCAGGAACCCCAGCCGTCGTAGATCCGGATCTGCGGGACGTCGTTCGAGTTGTAGGTCACGCCGCGGTACACGGGCGTCACGACGAACCCGTCGGTGTTGCGGGAGCCCACGTTGCGCAGCTCGGCGATCACGATGCCCGGCATCGGATCGACCAGTTCGCGGACGTCCGGGTTGTCCATGCTCGAGCGGTAGCCACCAACGGTCGCGGTGACGCGACCGTTGCCGCTCGCGTCGACGGTGAGGTGCGGGTCCTTGAACCAGAACGGTGAGAGGTGGCCGTAGTAGTTGTTCGAGAAGGTGCCCTGCCACTGGATCGAGACCTCGCCGGTGACGGGGTCCGCCGTGCCGGTGCCGTTCTCGTAGCGGACCTTCTGGCCGAGACGACGGGTCCCTGCCGCGGTCACGGCGACGCCGTCCTTGTCGCGGCAGCGCGAGCTGTAGTCCGAGATCGGCACGTGGTTGCCCGCAGCGTTGAGCTTGAGCACGGTCGCGTCGCCGTCGGTCGCGGTGTAGGTGCCGACGTGGCCGTCGGACTCACCTGCGCTCATGAAGTTGCACGACCCGTTGAACGCGCCCGTGTTGGCCTCGTCGCTGACGGCCCACTCGAAGGTCGCCTCGGTGATCTGGTTCGGTGCGGCGTCCGCTGTGTGGGTGGCGCCGACGACCGACAGCGTCAACATGCCCAGCGCGAGCGTGGCCACCGTCGCCACACGTGTGCGCCTCGGTGTCCGCCCTTCCTCGCTGGTCCTGGCGGCCTGCCCGTTGCTCCGCATCTCGCCCACTGACTGCTCCTGTCGTCCGACCGCCGTCGTGTCCATCCGCCACTGCTCGCCGCGCCGAGCCCTCATGCGGCGCTCCGCCGCTTGCGGGCCACCAGGGCCGTGCCGCCACCGATCACCGCGACCAGTGCCACGACGATCCCGACGATGACCAGCGGGCCGGACCCGCCGCCACCGCCGCTGTCGCCGAAGTCCTGCACCTTGGCCGCGATCTCGTCGGTCTCCTCGACCTCGGCGTCGTCCTCGGCGCCGTCATCGACGGTGGTCTCGGTCGGGGCCTCGCCCACGGAGCCGACCTCGGTCGGCGTGTCGTCGGTGGCACCTGCGACGTCGTTCCCGCCGCCGCCGGCGGCCGGGGTCCCGGTGTCACCGGTGTCGGCCGGGGGTGCCCCGTCGATCGGGCCCGCGGCCGGCGGGTTCGCGCTGCCGCCGGCGCCGCCGCCCTGAGGAGCAGCGGGTGGCACCACGACACCCTGGGCGTTGGTGAAGTTGATGGGGAAGAACTGCTCGTTGGTGCGCGAGGACTTGCCGTGGGCACCGATGGTGAAGACACCGCACTGCACGACCATGCAGTCGACGCTCGCCGACTGGCCGGTGACGACGTCGACGAACGAGAACTTCGAGCCGCGGACGGTCAGGTCCGCCGACCAGTTGCCGGCGCCGTCCATGTGGAACGGGGTCGAGTCGCCGGACTCACCGCCCTGGGTGAACGAGACGAGCCGGACCACGCCGGTGCCGTCGTCGCGGGTGTCGGCGCCGCCGCCCTCACCCGGGTAGCTGTAGGTCTGGCCGAAGAGGCCGGTGGCCGAGGTGGACGAGCGCCAGCTCGGTCCCCACTGACCGCCGGGCTTGACCCAGCCGAAGAACAGGTAGACACCGCCGAAGACGTTGGTGCCGCACACGTGGGGCGGCACCAGGTAGTTGGTGGCGGTCACCGTGACATTCGCGGTCTCGTTCTCGCCGATGGTCGTGCGGCTGGGTGTGAGCGTCGGGGCGACCGACGTGTTCGACCCGCACTGCTGGGTCCGCGCTGCCGGTGCAGCGGGAGCGGCCGAGGCCGACGGCGCCAGAAGGGTCGCCAACAGCGTCATGACGGCCACTCCGAGTAGCCCCGTTCTGAACACCGTGCCGCGAGAGGAAGAGCCCATGAGCGGCGATGTTAGGGAGTCTTAACGAGGCGGAGCAAGACCGTCGCTGTCGCCGTCGTCACTCCGGCTCGTCGTCACTCCGCGAGATCTCGACGTCGAGCCGGGCCACCCAGTTCGCCAGGCCTCGGTGGTCGCGGGTGACCACCGCGGCGACGGCGGTCACGACGAGCAGCACGAGGAAGCCGACCTCGGCCACGACCGAGTCCCACGCGCCGAGCACGACGAGGGCTCCCACACCGCTGCAGAGCTTGAGCACGCGCGCGACGGGCGTCCACCACGCACTGGTCGACCTCGTCCTGACGCGCACCACCAGCTCGCCGATCGTGCGGCCCGTCCCGAGCACCGCGATCGCCTCGAGGCAGAGCGGCACACCCCACTGCACCGCGGCCTGGGCCGTCGGGGTCATGTCGAGAAACGCGACGTCGTCGAACTCGAGGAGCCAGGTGCGCCACACCACGAGCGCGACGGCGCCGACGAGCACGATGGTCAGCAGGTCGCTCACCATCGCGACGACCCGGCGTCCGAGGGTGAGACCCGACGGCACCGACGGCGCGTCCAGGTCGACCCCGGCGAGCAGAGGGATCGACAGCAGCGATCCGAGCACCGCGCCGGTGGTGTTGGTCAGCAGGTCGTCGACGTCGAAGAGCCGGTACGAGCAGTCGTAGAGCCCCCACGTCCCGGTCAGCTGCGTCGTCTCGATCAGCAACGAGACCACGAAGCCCAACACGAGGGCGCTCGCCACTCCCCGGCCCCACCTCCACCGCAGGATGAACCCGAGCGGGACGAAGAACGCCACGTTGAGCACGACCTGCAGCAGCATCGGGTCGCGCAGGAGGTCGACCACCGAGTCGCCGCGCTGCCACACGACGTCGTCGACCGACGCGAGCGGACGCAGCTGCGCCGTGGTGCACACCACGTCGAGCGGATCGGGCAGCGGGAGCAGGGTGTAGGTCCACAGGGCCAACCCGTAGACCGGCACCACCACGAGGGCGAGCAGGTCCCAGCGCGTCAGGCGACCCTCGCGGCGGTAGTGCCGCGCCGCGACGGGGACGAAGCAGACGACCGCGAGCGCGACACCGCCGATGATCGCAGCGATCCCGTTGAGCTCCTGTGCCGACACGTCGGCAACCTACGCCCGACGGGCGCCGAGCTCAGACCTGCGCGGGGAAGACCCCGGCCCGTGACAGCAGACCGGGCGTGCCGCGTCCGAGCAGCTCGTCGGACTGCATCCACTCGACCGCCGAGATGAGCTCGGCCAGATCGAGTCCGGTGTCGTAGCCCATGCGATCGAGCATGAACGCGACGTCCTCGGTCGGCACGTTGCCCGTGGCGTTGGGGGCGAACGGGCAGCCGCCGATCCCTCCGAGCGAGGAGTCGACGACGGTGACCCCGGCTTCGACCGCCGCGGCGACGTTGGCCACGCCGGTGTTGCGCGTGTTGTGGAAGTGCACCCTGAGGCGCTGGTCGTCGCCGTGGGCAGCGATCGCGTCGCGTGCGATCCCGATGCGCTCGCGCACGTCGGTCGGCACCGCGACCCCGATCGAGTCGGCCAGGGCGATCTCGACGCCGCCGGCGGCGGCGCAGCGATCGACGACGTCGGCGAGACGCTCGAGCGGCACCTCTCCCTCGTAGGGGCAGCCGAAGCTGGCCGCTAGGGTCACCGAGGCCGGCACGCCCGCCGCGGCGGCGTCGCGTGCGATGTCCTCCCACGCGGCGATGCCACCATCGGTGTCGGTGCCCTGGTTCTTGGACGAGAAGGTGTCGCTGACGACGACCACCGCGTTCACCTCGTCGCAGCCCGCTGCGAGCGCCCGGTCGAGCCCCCGTCGGTTGAGGACCAGCCCGATGAACGACGTGGACCGCAGCGGGTCCTCGGCCGGCGAGGCGGCCCGACGTGCGAGCAGCTCGGCCATGAGCTCGTCCGCGTCGGCCATCTGCGGCACCCTCGCCGGGTTCACGAAGCTCGTCGTCTCGATCCGACGCACACCGGCGGAGATGATGCGCGAGATCAGCTCGAGCTTCGCCGCGGTCGACACGACGGCACCGTCGCTCTGGAGTCCGTCGCGGGGTGCCACGTCGATGATGGTGATCGGACTGCTCATGGCACAACGCTATCGGCCGGGGCGGCCTCAGATCACTCCGGCCTCGCGCAGCGCGACGGCCTCGTCGCCCGCGATGTCGAGCACCTCGGCGAGCACCTCGTCGGTGTGCTCACCGAGCTCGGGGCCGACCCAGCGCACCTCGCCCGGTGTGTCGGAGAGCTTCGGCACGACGTTCTGCATCGGGAAGTCGCCGAGCTGCGGGTGGGCCATCGTCACGATGGCCTCGCGCGCCGCGAAGTGGGCGTCGGCCAGCATGTCCGGCGCGGTGTAGATCTTGCCGTTGGGCACACCGTGCTCGTTGAGGACCGCCTCGAGGTCCTCGGAGCTCAGCGTCGCGGTCCACTCCCCGATCAACGCGTCGAGCTCGGCCTGGTGCTGACCGCGGGCGTTGTGCGTGGCGTAGCGCTCGTCGTCGCCGAGCTCGGGGCGACCCATCGCCTCGGCGAGGCGCTTCCACACCGTGTCCTGGTTGCCGCTGATCAGGTGCTCGCCGTCCGCGGTCGGGTAGGCGTTGGCGGGTGCGACGTTCGGCAGGATCGAGCCGGTGCGGGGGCGCAGGTAGCCGGCGATCGTGTACTCGGGGATGAGCGACTCCATCACGCCGAGCACGGCCTCGTACAGCGCGGAGTCGACGATCTGCCCCGTGCCGGTGCGCTCGCGGGCGTGCAGCGCGACGAGCGTGCCGAGGCACGCGAAGGTCGCAGCCAGGGTGTCGCCGATCGAGATCCCGGCGCGGGCGGGGGGACGGTCCGGCTCGCCGATGACGGCGCGCAGCCCGCCCATCGCCTCACCGATCGCTCCGTAGCCCGGACGCGATGCGTAGGGCCCGGTCTGCCCGTAGCCGGAGACGCGCACCACGATCAGTCGCGGGTTCGCCGCCATGAGCTCGGCAGGGTCGAGACCCCACTTCTCGAGGGTGCCGGGACGGAAGTTCTCGACGAGCACATCGGCCTCGGCGATGAGACGCCGGGCGATGTCCTGTCCTGCCGCCTCTCGGAGGTTGAGCGTCACCGACCGCTTGCCACGTGCGACGACCGGCCACCACAGGGAGCGCCCGCCGGCCTTCTCACGACCCCATTCGCGCATCGGGTCGCCCTGGCCGGGCGGCTCGATCTTGATGACGTCCGCACCGAAGTCGGCGAGCAGCTGCCCGCAGAAGGGACCGGCGAGCAGCTGGCCCATCTCGACGACCCGCAGGTCCGACAACGCTCCCGGCATCTTCGTCCTCACTCCTCAACGCCCTCCATCGTGATCGTGACGTGGGTCCCACGTGGCGCTACCCACCGACGCGGACTCGAACGATACGTTCCCGGTGGACAGCGGCCGGAGGAACTCGTCATGACACCCAGCGACCGAGCGACGAACCAACAACCAGCGACGGGGCAACGCGTCGCGACGGTCGAGCGTGCCGCGGACGTGCTCTTCCTGTTCGCCGGCGACCGACCGACGCTGGGTGTCACCGAGATCGCGGCCGAGCTGTCGATCTCGAAGGCGGTCGTGCACCGGATCCTGACGTCGCTCAAGGACCGGGGGCTGGTGACCTCGGACGCCGCCACTCGCAGGTACTCGCTCGGCCCGGCGGTGCTCGAGCTCGCGGCCAGATACCGCGACCGGCTCGACGTGCGGCCGTACGCGCTCGCCGCGATGGAGCGACTCTCGGCGGCGACGAACGAGACCGCGACCCTGTCGATCCGGAGCGGGAAGCAACGCTTCTACGTCGAGCAGGTCACCCCGTCGCTCGAGGTCAGGATGACCGTAAAGCTCGGCGTACACCATCCGCTCCACGCCGGGTCGTCGTCGAAGGCGTTCCTCGCGTTCCTCCCGGAGGCCGAACAGCAGTCCTTCTTCGACAGCTCCGACCTGACCGCTCTGACGGGATCAACCGTGACGAGCGCGGCGAAGCTCCGCAAGGAGCTCGCCACCATCAGGGCGCAGGGCTACGCAGTGTCCCTCGGCGAACGGCTCGAAGGGGCGGCCTCGGTGGCCGCGCCGATCATGGACGGCGACGAGCCGATCGCCGTGATCAGCGTGTGCGGCCCGCTCGAGCGCTTCCGACCGAGGATCGAGGAGGCGGCCGAGATGGTGGTCGAGGAGACGTTCGCGATCTCGGGGCTCATGGGACCCGCTGCTCAGGCAGTGCCGCTGCCGTATGGCCGCGTGATGACCTCGAGGTAGTGGCCGTCGTTGCTCAGGAAGTACACACCTCGGCCGCCGTCGTGACGGTTGATCTCGCCCGGGTAGCGCTGGCGGGGGTCCGCCCAGATGTCGTGGTCACCCACGAGCAGTCGGCCGTGCACGGCGTCGAAGTCGTCCTCGCTGATCAGGAAGGCGTAGTGCTGCGGCGCGATGTCGACCCCGTCGGGCACGGACGCGAAGTCCAGGGCGACGCCGTTCGCGAGCTCGACCTGCCAGAAGAAGCCGGCCGGCACGGGCTCGGCCAGTCCGAGCATGTCGGCCAGCCAACGGGCCGATGTCTCGGCATCCCGGGCACCGACGACGGTGTGGTTGAGATCGATCGCCACGGCGGCCGACGCTAGCTGGCGCTCACGCCGGGTGTCGCGCCGCCCGCCCCATGGCCGACACGATGCGTTCGAGCAGCTCCGCCGAGGTCCCGATGTTCAGACGCACGAACTGCTCCCATCCGGTCCCGAACGGCGGTCCGTCGCTGACGGCGACCCTGCCGTGGTCGAGGAAGTGCCGCGCCGGGTCCTCGAGTTCCAGCGCGCCGCAGTCGAGCCACGTCAGGAAGGTCGCCTCGGCACCGTGCCAGACGGCGCCGGGCAGTTCGGCATCCAACAGCTCGCGCAGCAGCCGGCGGTTCGCGTCGAGGTGTGCCCTGAGCTCGTCCAACCACGGTCCGCCGTCGCGGTAGGCCGCCACCGAGGCCGCCACACCGAGCGGCGTCGGTCCCGCGACCTCGAAGTGGGGCAGGTGTCGCCAGGTGTCGGCGTCGTCGTGGTTCGACGTGATGACCTGCGCGCACTTCAGCCCGGCGAGGTTCCACGCCTTCGAGGCCGAGGTCACCGTCACGGTGTGCGCCGCGGTGGTGTCGGACACCGACGCGTACGGCACGTGGCGACGCCCCGGAGCGACGAGCGGCGCGTGCACCTCGTCCGCGACGACACGCGCACCGTGATGGTCCACGACCTCGGCCAGCGCGGCGAGCTCGTCATGGGAGAACACCCGGCCCGTCGGGTTGTGCGGGCTGCACAGCAGCACCGATCGGGCGCCGTCGCGCAGCTGTCGGCCGATCAGGTCGACGTCGAGGGTCCAACGTCGGTCGACCAGGACCATCGGCGCCTCGACGACGGGCCGACCGGTGTTCGCCACCACCTCGAAGAACGGCGGGTACGCAGGGGTCGGGACCACCACCGGCGCGCCGGGCGGCGTGCTGTGCTCGATCGCGGCCGCGACGCCGACGAGCACGTCGGCGACGACGAAGCACCGGTTGGGTCGGACCTCCCATCCGCTGCGCTCGCGCAGCAGCTCGACCAGCGCACCGGTCAGCGCGGACAGATCGGCCTCGACGTAGCCGAAGTCCTCCCGATCCACCGCGTCGACCAGGGCGGCTCGCACCGCAGGCGCCACGTCGAAGTCCATCTCGGCGACCCACGCCGCCAGCACGTCGGGCCCGTAGAGCGACCACTTCACCGTGCGGCGGGCACGCAGACGAGCCAGGTCCACGTCGAAGGGTGCACCCACCTTCTCGGACATCGCAGCACTCCCCCGATCGGCGACCGTGCGCCGCCCGGCGAACGTAGCGCGCCGCGATCGGTCCGGGCGGTACGGTCCGACCAGCCCGCTCACCCGACGAGCCCGCCCAAGAACGAGGAGTCCGCCATGTCCGAGACCGCAGCGTTCGAGATCGTCGAGCACGAGGCCCGCGTCACCGCCGTCGTCCGCGGGACCGTGGCGATGACAGACCTGGCCGGCTTCTTCGACCGCTCGTTCGGGCTGCTCGCGCCGACCCTCGCCGACCAGGGCGTCGTCCCGCAGTCGGCGGCCTTCGCGCTGTACCGATCCGTGCCGACCGACGTGGTCGACCTCGAGGTCGGCTTCGTGACCGACCGGGCGGTGCAGCCGACCGACGACGTCGTGGTGAGCGAGCTGCCGGGCGGCACCGTCGCGAGAACCGTGCACGCCGGATCCTTCGACGGACTCGGCGACGCATGGGGCGCGCTCATGGGACAGGTGGTCGCCCAGGGCCGGACCCCGGGCACGATGTGGGAGGTCTACCTGACCGAGCCGTCGCCGGACATGGATCCCGCGGACCTTCGGACCGAGCTGGTGGTCGTCGTCAGCTGAGACTGCCGCGGCGCGGTCGTCGCCGCTGCGAGGGCCGGGACGCGCCGACGCCGGCCCCCGGAGGAGCCGGCGTCGAGCGCACTGTCAGCAGCTTCCGCTCAGCTGGTGGGCGTGCCGTTGTTCCAGATGCGGAGCAAGAGTCCGGGTGCACCGCTGGTACCCGCCGGACCGTTCGGAGCGACGCCCGAGCTGGAGCCGTCGCCACCGGTGTCGTTGCCGAAGCCACCGAGGCCTGCGGTCGCCGCAGCGGAGAGCGCCCCGCCGTTGCCACCGGACGCTGGCGAGATCGGACGGTTCTGCGTGCTCGCGATGACCGAGAGCGCACCGACGCCGTTCTTGAAGATGGCGATCGAGGGGCCACCGGCACCGCCGCC
>JAFAFN010000567.1 GCA_023423475.1 Actinomycetes bacterium
CATCTCGGCCGACGCGCTCGGCAACGAGGGCGACAAGCTGGTCCTCGCCTCGAACGGGTTGGTGGTGCAGACCGGTCTGTACGCGGCCGCCTACCGCATCGTGCAGTTCGGTCTGGTCCCCGTCGGCAGCGTCATCCAGGCGACCCACGCCCGTTTCCTCCAGCACGACGAAGGGGTGAAGGGCCAGCACCTGCACCGCGCCATGCGCTACGGGGCGATCGGCGCCGCGTACGGCGTGGTGTTCGCGGTGGGGATCTCGCTGGTGGCTCCGCTGTTGCCACTCGTGCTCGGCGACGAGTTCGAGGAGTCCGTCACGATCGTGCGGTGGCTGTCACCGATCGTCCTGCTGCGCGCGGTCGGCAGCTGCTCGATCAACGGGCTCATGGGACTCGGCAAGGTGGGCCTGCGGACCGTGCTGCTGGCCACCAACGCGGCGTTCGCGATGGTGCTCTACATCGTGCTGATCCCCTCGATGGGCTGGAAGGGCGCGGCGATCGGCACGCTCGTGGGTGAGCTCGCCTCGGTCGTCGCCACCTGGGGCGCGCTGGTGATCTGCCAGCGGCGGGCGGATCGAGGGTTGGGCGTCGAGACCGCCGACTCAGTGATGATCGACGACGACACCGAGGCCGCCGAGGCTGCGACCGACGCCGCGGAGCACCTCTGACGCGGTGAAGGCCAGCTGTGGACGCTGCCGCCGCGCCAGGCGGCGCAGCGGGCGCAGCAACGACACGGCGATCGCCTTGATGCCGCCGAGGGACAGACGAAATCGGGTCGAGGATCCGTCCTCGAGCGACGTCACCGCCTCGGTGTTGCCGTACCAGAACGCTCGGCGCAGCTGGTAGCCGATCGTCGCTCGCTCGGGCGGCAGCTGCTCGCGCACCACGGCGCCGGTGGCGAAGCGGCGATCGAGACCCGCTCGGTCGAGCGAGGTGAGGTACATGGCGTCCTCGCCGCCGATCTTCCCGAGCCGCTCGTCGAACCGGATGCCGTGGCGGGCGACGCTCGGCTGATCGACGAGGAGGTTCTTCACGTGGCCCTCGGTCGTGACCTCGCCGTCCTCGGCCGAGCTCAGCTCGCTGAGGAACGGCTGGTCGACCAGCCAGCGGGGAGCTCCGGGCGGTGCGACGTCGACACACGCGCCGCACACGACCCGGGCGCCGGTGCGCGCACGGACCTCGAGCAGTGCGGCCAGCCAGTCGACGTCGGGCATGCAGTCGTCGTCGGTCATGGCGATCAGATCGGCCATCGCCGCACCGGTGTCGACCGCGGCGTTGCGCGCCGTCGAGATGTTCCCGGAGCCGGTGGTGACGTACTCGACGCCGAGCTCGAAGCGCTCCGACATCGCCCGGGCAGCGTCGCGTGCGCTCGCGTCGGGGTCGTCGTCGACGACCACGACACCCACCGTGGCACGGTCCTGCGCGGCGGCGGCGACCTCGACCAGTCGGTCGAGCAGCCGGGCGAGCACGTGGGGCCGGCGGTAGGTGCACACGACGACGGCGACCCGTTCGGGGCCGTCGTGGGAACTCGGAGGAGCAGGGGAGTCGGCGCTCACGAGGTGCGGGCCCGCTTCCGAGCACGTCGCTCACGCAGGTACAGCCGGACGAAGTGCGGATCGTCGACCAGGTACCGGCGGGCCATGCGCCGGGGATCGCTGAGCAGGCGGTGCAGCCACTCGAGTCCGCTGCGTTGCATCCACTCGGGGGCACGGGTCGCGATGCCGAGGTAGAAGTCGGCCGAGGCGCCGAGCAACAGGACGTGCGGAGCGACCGCACCGTCCGCCCAGCGCTCGCGGAGCCGGGCTGCGAGCAGGTGGTGCTTCGGCATCGACACGCCGATGAACAGGTACCGGGCGTCGATCTCGGCACAGGTCTCGACGATCTGATCGACGAGCGCGGTGACCGCGACGTCGTCGGTGACGTCGAACATGGGCGGCACGATGCAGCGGGCACCGGGATGTTCCGCGGCCAGGAGCGACGCGACCTCGTCGTTGGACGCGACGACGACCGTGGGGATGTCGCGGCGGGCGAGCTCCGGCCAGAGTCCGGCGAAGAGGTCGCTGCCGGCGAGACGCCGGTCGAGCGGTTCGCCGAGTCGCTTGCTCGCCCAGACGATCGGCATGCCGTCGGGCAGCACCAGGGTGGCGTGGCGAGCGACGTCGTACTCGGCGGGGTGCGCGTCGTAGCGGACGAGGTGGTCGACGTTCGGGGTGACGGTGCAGCTCCAGCGGCGACGGTCGTCCTCGGGCAGGTCGAGCAGGTGCTCGACGAGGTCGTCGATGCCGACACCCGTGACGAAGTCGCAGCCGAACAGATGGCGGGTGCGCGGTTCGATGCGCTCAGGGTATCGAGCCCGCGCGCCGCTCCGGCGGTGCTCGGTGATCCAGCTCGGATCGTCCGGTGAGCGGACCGTTCCCGGCACCGGCGCCGATACCGTTGGTCCGACGCCGCACCGCTCCCGGGTGCGAGACACGATGGACGGAGCCAGGTGACCGAGCGATCGCGACGACCCGAGGTGGCGGTGGTCGTGCCCACGCGCAACCGAGCCGCGCTGCTCGACCGACTGCTGGGCCAGCTCGTGT
>JAFAFN010000240.1 GCA_023423475.1 Actinomycetes bacterium
ATCGACGGCCCCATGGGCCTGTCGCTCAACATCGACGTGTCCGGCTTCGTCGAGGACGTGCGCCGGGTCGATCCTGCCGCGTCGGTGGCGACGATGGCGCCGTTCCGGCCGTGGCGGGCATGAGCGACCCGGTCGCGGCGGTCCTGCCGGCCGAGGTCGGCCACGACCGCACCGCACGACGCATCCTCGAACACGCCGCGCAGCTCTTCGGCACCCGTGGCGTGCACGGCACCTCGATGCGGGAGATCGCCACCGAGACCGGGATCCGGGCGCCGAGCATCTACGAGCACTTCGCCTCGAAGGAGGACCTGGTCGCCGAGCTCATGCGCATCGGCCGCGACGTCACGATCGAGACCTACGACGCCGCGCTGCGCGGCGTCCCGGGCGATCCGCTCGAGCGACTCGACGCCTCGGTCGACGTACTCGTCACGATCCACACGACCCACCCGATGCTGATGCGCATCCTGACCGACGACGTGCACGGCATGTCGCCGGCCGCCACCGCACCCGCACTGAACCTGCGCCTCGAGATGTCGCTCCGACTCGGCCAGATCCTCGTCGAGGGCGAACAGCAGGGCCTGCTGTCGTTCCCGAACCTGGTCAGCACCGTGGCCGCCGTGCACGGGCTCTTCATCCGGATCCCGTACTGGTTCACCCCCGGCGACGACTACGGCGTCGCCGAGCTGTGCGACGACTACCGCGAGCTGGTCCGCTCGATGCTCCGGGTCGGCTCCGTCCGCCTAGACGGCAGCACCTGATCGATCACGCCGTAGTCGACCGCCGCATCACCCCTCAGGATGAAGTCACGGTCGAGGTCCGCAGTGATCCGCTCGGTGCTCTGGCCCGTCGCGTCGACGAGGATCTCGACCATCCGCTCGCGCATCTCGACCATCTCGCGCACCTGGATCTCGATGTCGACGGACTGGCCCTGCGCGCCGCCGTGGGGTTGGTGCAACAGGACCCTGGCGTTGGGCAGCGCGTAGCGGTGGCCGGGCTCCCCCGCCGCGAGGAGCACGGCAGCGGCCGACGCCGCCTGCCCGATGCAGATCGTCGAGACCGGCGCCGCGATGTGGACCATGGTGTCGACGATGGCGAAGAAGCCGGTCATCTCGCCGCCGGGTGAGTTGATGTAGAGGCTGATCGGACGATCGGGGTGCTCGGCATCGAGGTGCAGCAGCTGTCCGACCACGAGGTTCGCGACCTGTTCGTCGATCGCCGTGCCGAGGAACACGATCCGGTCGTTGAGCAGCCGGGAGTACAGGTCGTAGGCGCGTTCGCCGCTGGGACCGGACATCAGGACGGTGGGGACGAGCACGGGACCTCCTCGGATCAGGTGCAACCGATTGGTTGCGCCTGATCAACATAGGGGTGGCGGTGCGGAAGCGCAACCGATACGTTGCGGATATGCAGGTCGAACGATCCACGTCCCTTCCCGCTCCCGAACACGCGGTGCGCGACGCACTGCTCGACCCGGAGCTCCTGAGCGCGTGGCTCGGCGAGTGGACGCCGGACACCGACGGCGCCGCGTCCGTGCTGACCGACGACGGGGTACGCCGCCGGGTCAGCGGCCACCGGGTCGACGACGACGGCAACGTGCGGTGGACCTGGTGGGCCGAGGACGGATCGACCGCACCGAGCGAGGTCGTCGTCGAGCTGAGCCACCAGGTCGATGCCACCCGGCTGGTCGTGCGTGAGACCTCGCTGACGGCCAGCCCCTCCCAGCCAGTCAGCTCCGACCACTCCGAGCGGAGCGCCGGCGCCAGCTGCTTCGCCGGCTCCGGGTCCCGCTGGACCGCGTGCCTGCTCGCGCTCGGCGCGGTGCTCGAGCAGCGCCGTTCGCTCGTGACGGTGTGAGCGCTCCCCCACCCTCGGCGACCGACCTGGTCTTCACCGCGCTCGGCGACCCGACACGTCGTGAGCTCCTGCGCGCCGTGGCCGATCTCGGCCCGACGACCGCCACCCGCCTCGCGTTGGACCGCTCGATCTCACGCCAGGCGGTGGCCAAGCACCTCGGCGTGCTGGACCGCGCCGGTCTGGTCGTCGCGGAACGAGCAGGGCGCGAGACGCAGTACCGGGCCGACACCCGGGCGCTCGACCACGCCAGCGAGTGGATCCGCGTCACCGGCGACGCCTGGGACCGCCGACTCGGGCGCCTCGGCGAGGTGCTCGGGGACGGGGTCTACGATCGACCTCATGGCTGACTCCGCATCCGACCGCGCCCGTCTGCTCGAGGTCGTGAAGGACCGGGCGCTCATCCAGTTCGACGAGCCGCGTGAGCTGTCCTCCGGCGAGCTGAGCCGGGACTTCATCGACGCGAAGCGCGGCCTCTCGCGGGGCACCGATCTGGCCCTGGCCTGCAGCGTCATCGCCGCCCAGGTCGCGGCGGCGGGCATCGAATGGGACGCGGTCGGGGGCCTCACGCTGGGCGCGGACCAGTTCGCCCACGGCATCGTCGCCCACCTCGGCGACGACCACGAGTGGTTCGTGGTGCGCAAGCAGCCCAAGGGACGTGGCACCAACCAGCTCGTCGAAGGTGCAGCGCTCGGCCCCGGCACCAGGGTCCTGCTCGTCGACGACATCGTCACCACCGGCGGTTCCGCCCAGCAGGCGCACCAGAAGGTGGTCGACACCGGCGCCACCGTCGTCGCGGCGGTCACCCTCGTCGATCGCAGCGACATCGCCGCCGACTACTTCGAGGCGCACGACGTCGCCTACCTGCCGGTGTTCACCTACCGGGACCTGGGCATCGTGCCCGTCGGCGTCACCGCATGACCGCGGCCCCCGGCGCGGGGGATGACGACCTCGCCCGGCTGCTGCAGGACATGGACCCGCTGCTCGACCCGGAGACCTTCGTGGTGGTCACCGCCCCGCCCGGCACCGACCTCTCGACGCTGCGTCCCTTCGCCGTGATCGCCGAGACCGAGGGCCCGACCGCGATCGTGACGAGCGGACGACTGGCCGAGGCGCTCACCCTGGGCTGCACCCCGGCGGACCCTCCGCCGATGGCGAGGATCACGCTGCAGGTGCACTCGTCGCTGCTCGCGGTCGGTCTGACCGCCGCGGTCGCCGCCGCGCTCGCCGCGGTCGACATCAGCTGCAACGTGATCGCCGGGTACTTCCACGACCACCTGCTCGTGCCCGTCGAACGGGCGGCGGATGCGCTCGACGTGCTGCGCTCGTTGCAGGCCGGTCCCGACGGACCCGGGTGATTTCGAGAACACGTTCTCGTTGTCCCTATCCTGCAGGGGTCGAGGCGGCCGACCGGCCACCCGCCCGAGCAGGGGGAACACATGAAGACCGAAGCAGCCATCCTCTGGGAGCCAGGCGGCGAGTGGAGCGTCGAGGAGATCGAGCTCGATCCGCCCAAGGCCGGCGAGGTGCTCGTCGAGATGGTGGCCTCGGGCATGTGCCACTCCGACGACCACGCCCGCACCGGTGACCTGCCCGCCATCACCCCGCTGATCGGTGGCCACGAGGGCGCCGGCATCGTGATGGAGGTCGGCGAGGGCGTCACCTCGGTCGCCCCGGGTGACCACGTCGTGTTCAGCTTCGTGCCGGCGTGCGGTCGCTGCCCGTCGTGTGCGGACGGCCACTCGAACCTGTGCGACAACGGCGCCGCGCTGCTCGTCGGCGCGCAGCTCGACGGCACCAGCCGCCACCACGCCAAGGGCCAGGACATCTGGACCATGGTCTGCCTCGGCACCTTCGGTCGCCACACGGTCGTCAACGAGATGTCGTGCGTGAAGATCGAGGACGACATCCCCCTCGAGCTCGCCTGCCTGGTCGGCTGCGGCGTCACCACCGGCTGGGGTTCGTCGGTCTACGCCGCCGAGGTGCGCCCCGGCGACAACGTCGCCGTCATCGGCGTCGGTGGCATCGGTGCCGCTGCGGTGCAGGGCGCCCGACTGGCCGGTGCGCGCAACATCATCGCCATCGACCCGGTCGAGTTCAAGCGTGAGCAGGCCCTGAAGTTCGGCGCCACCCACACCGCGAACAGCATCGGCGAGGCCCACGAGCTGATCAACGAGATCACCTGGGGCCGGATGTGCGACAAGGTCATCTGCTGCGTCGGCGTCGGCGACGGTGAGCAGGTCTCGTCGATCATGATGCTCGCCGCCAAGCGTGGCCGCGTCGTGGTGACGAACATCCACCCGGCATCCGAGGGTTCGATCAACATCTCGCTCTGCGACCTGACGCTGATGGAGAAGCAGCTCGTCGGCACGATCTTCGGCTCGGCGAACCCGCAGTCCGACATCCCGCGTCTGATGCACCTGTACCGCAACGGTCAGCTCGACCTGGCCGGCATGGTCACCCGTGAGTACGCCCTCGAGGACATCAACGAGGGCTTCAAGGACATGCTGGCCGGCAACAACATCCGCGGGGTCATCCGCTACAAGTGAGCTGCCGGGTGGCGCGAGGTCGAGTCGCCGCCCGCCCGCTCATGGACGAACGCACCTCGAGTGCCGTCACGGGTTCCTGCAGCACCCCTGCAGGAACCCGTGTCGCGTCCCTAGAGTGGAGCCCATGAGCGACCCAGCGCAGTGGCAGAACAGCGACCCGTCGCAGTGGACCGCCCAGCAGTGGCGCGACCACGGCGCCATGGTTCCCACCGAGCAGGGTGGAGCCTTCGTGCTCGACCGACCGGCGGACGTCGACGGCGGCGCGCCGCCGCTGCTGGTCGTGCACGGGTTCCCGTCGAGCAGCTACGACTACCGCCACGTGCTCGGGGCGCTCGGGCAGCGCCGGCGTGTGATCCTCGTCGACCAGCTCGGCTTCGGCTGGTCCGACAAGCCGGACCGCCGCTACGGGATCCGCCTGCACGCCGACACCGTCGAGCAGGTGCTCGACTCGCTGGGTGTCGACACCGTCGACCTGTTGACCCACGACATGGGTGACACCGTGGGTGGCGAGCTGCTCGCTCGTTCGCTCGAGGGCACGAACGAGCTGGTGGTGCGACGCCGCGTCGTGACCGACGGGTCGATCTACCTCGACATCGCACAGCTCACCGCAGGGCAGCTGGCCCTGCTCGAGCTGCCCGACGAGCGCCTCGACCTGCTCACCGCGCAGAACGTCGCGGCGGGACTCGCCGCCACGTTCTCCGCCGGCCACCCCGCCAGCGACGACGAGATCGCCCAGCAGACCGAGCTCGTCGCCCACCTCGACGGACAGGCCCTGTTGCCCAGGACCATCCGCTACCTCGAGGACCGACGGGCCGAGGAACGGCGCTTCACCGGCGCGATCGAGCAGCATCCGGCACCGCTCGCGGTCGTGTGGGGTGTCGAGGACCCGGTCTCGGTGGTCGAGATGACCGAGGTGCTCCGTGCGGCGCGCCCGGACCTCGTCCTGACGCTGCTCGACGGGGTCGGGCACTACCCGATGGTCGAGGATCCGGAGCGCTTCGCCGCGGCGGTGCTCGAGCACCTGGACGCGGCCTGACCGGTGGGGTTCCTGCGACGCCCCGGGCTCACGATCCTCGTCGTCGGCGCGCTGCTCCTCGCCCTGCTCGCCGGCGTCGTGGTGTACCGATCCACGGGTTCGGACGACGCGTCGGCCGAGGTCGCCGCCTCGGTGTCGAGCTCCACCACGTCCACCACGACGGCTTCGACGACCACGCTGCCGGTGGTCGAAGACGAGCCACTGCCCGCCGGTGTCCGAGAGGTCGCCACCGTCGATCCGTCGGTCGACGACGTGGCGGTCTCGGCGACGCCGCCACCCGGTTGGGACGTGTCGCTCAGCCCCGTCGTCACCTCGGTCGACGTGCAGCCGCCACGTAGCGGGCTCGACGTCGGACGGGTCCCCATGCCCTCGCTCGAGGCACCGATCTCCGGACGACACGTCGCGGACGGCGGATGGACCTTCTCGAACCCGACCACGTTCGACCCGCCGCAGCCACTCGTGTTCGGCGTGGTGCAGCGACAGGGCGACTGGATCCAGGTCCTGCTGCCCGTCCGGCCCAACGGCACGACCGGCTGGCTGCGCGACGACCGGGTGAGCGTGTCGCGCACGGACCTCTCGGTCGAGGTGTCTCTGAGCGATCGCACGGTCCGCGTCGTCCGAGCCGGGGTCGAGGAGCTCTCGGCGCCGATCGCGATCGGGAGGCCGTCGACGCCGACACCGACGGGCGAGTTCTACGTCACCGACATCGTGCCGTCGGTGAACCCCGCCGGTGGCTACGGCCCGGTCGCGCTCGCGTTGAACGGCTACTCCGAGGCGATGGACTCCTTCGCCGGGGAGTCCGGGACCGGACCGAGCGGCGAGGCAGCTCCGGACGCGATCGCTCCGGTGCTGGCGCTGCACGGCACGAACCGACCCGACTCCGTCGGCCGGGCGATGTCGAACGGCTGTCCCCGTCTCTACAACGACGACATGTTGCGACTGGCCGCGCTGGTCC
>JAFAFN010000017.1 GCA_023423475.1 Actinomycetes bacterium
GACTGCCATCTGCATCGCGTGCTCGGTGATCCAGCTGGTGCTCTCTCCTGTCGGGTTCCCGAACAGCTCACGGGTCGCGGTGATGGTCGCGGAGAGCGGGTTCCACTCCGCGATGGTGCCCAGCCAGGCCGGCATCAGCTCGGGTGAGACGAACGCGTTCGAGAGCATCGTGACGGGGTAGAGCAGCCCGAACACGGCGTTGGCCGCCTCGGGGGTCTTCGCCTTGAGACCGAGGTAGATGCCGATCCACAGGAACGCGAATCGCAGCCAGAGCAGGAGCCCGAACGCACCGAAGGCCGCCAGCGTCGTGCCCGTCCAGCGCCAGCCGATGAGCAGCCCGCAGCCGACCAGCAACGCGAGGCTCAGCGTCGAGTAGATCATGTTGGCGATGCTCCGACCGACGACGACCGCGGAGCGTGCCATCGGCATCGATCGGAATCGGTCCGTGACCCCCTTGGACGCATCCGCGTGCACCGCGGCGAGTGTCTCGCCGATACCGAACGCCATGGTCTGGGCGAAGATGCCAGGCATCAGGAAGTCCCGGTAGTCGCCGCCGCCTGGCACGACCATGCCGCTGCCGAACACGTAGGCGAAGAGCAGCACGAAGACGATCGGGAACAGCAGTCCCCACACGATCATCTGTGGCTCGCGCACCCACTGGGTCATGTCGCGCTCCGCGACGAGCCAACCGTCGCGCAGCGCTCGGCGTAGCCGGCCGAGCCCCGTGGGGCGGACCGGCTCGGTGGTGTGCGGAAGGGGTGGCGACGAGAAGGCGGTGGTCACGGCTGGTGCTCCAGGTCGGGGTCGTCGGATGCGGCATGCCCGGTGAGGGTCAGGAAGACGTCGTCGAGGGTCGGGCGGCGCAGCCCGATGTCGGCGACCTCGATGTCGGACTCGGACAGGGTCAGCAGCGTCGTGGTGAGCGCGGCGACCCGGTCCTCGACCACGGCCGAGACGCTCGACGCGTCCTGGTCGACCGTGGGGTCGCCGATCGAGACCGAGCCGACCACCTCGACGATGCGTCCGAGCTGGTCGGCGTGTTCGGCGACGACCTCGAGTCGGTCGCCGCCCACCGAGGCCTTGAGCTCCTCGGGCGTGCCCTGTGCGACCGCGCGACCCGAGTCGATCACGACGATCTGATCGGCGAGCTGGTCGGCCTCGTCGAGGTACTGGGTGGTCAGCAGGACCGTGGTGCCACCCGCGACCAGGGACCGGATCGCGTTCCACACCTCGCTGCGGTTCCTCGGATCGAGCCCGGTGGTCGGCTCGTCGAGGAACAGGACCGCCGGCGCCTGGATCAGCGTCACGGCCAGGTCGAGACGACGTCGCATGCCACCCGAGAAGTGCTTGATCGACTTCGAGCCGGTGTCGGTCAGGTCCATCAGCTCGAGCAGCTCGTCCGCGCGGCGGCCCGCGGCGCGTCGGTCGAGCCCGAAGAGCCGGCCGAAGAGCACGAGGTTCTGGCGTGCGCTCAGGATCTCGTCGACCGCCGGCTCCTGCCCGCTGAGTCCGATCCGTGCCCGGACGCCGTCGGGGTCGGTCGTCACGTCCGCACCCGCCACGCTGGCGCTCCCGCCGTCCGCCCGCAGCAGCGTGGCGAGGATGCGCACCGCGGTGGTCTTCCCTGCACCGTTGGGTCCGAGCAGCCCGCACACGGTGCCCGCGCGCACCTCGAGGTCGAACCCTTCGAGCGCTGCCTTCTCGCCGTAGCGCTTCATGAGCCCTCTGGCCTGGATCGCAGGTTCGTGCATGGTGCTCCTGTGCTGGTGGGGTGGACGACGGTGCTGGTGAGATCGTCGAGCAACTGTGTACGGCGTACGGAGTAGCTTCGAGTTCATACTGTACGATGTACGGAGAAGTCGTCAAGCGCTCGATCCGTCGAGAGGAGCCGTCCGTGCCCGAGTACGCCGGCAGAGGGGATCCGCGGCGCACGCTCGAGCTGCTGTGGGGCCGCGTCGAGGCACCGACGCGAGGACCGAAGCAGGGCCTCACGCCGGGCGACATCGCGGGGGCCGCGGTCGACCTCGCCGATGACGAGGGACTCGACGCCGTCACGATGCGCAAGGTCGCCGACCGACTGGGTCGGAGCCCGATGTCGCTCTACACCTACGTGCCGTCCAAGGCCGAGCTGATCGACCTCATGCTCGACACGGTGCTCGGCGAGCTCCCAGCCACCTACCGCACGGGTCGCGGCTGGCGGGCGGACGCCGAGCTGAGCGCACGGGTCGGCTGGGACTACTACCGGCAGCACCCCTGGATCCTGCAGATCTCGGCGGTCCGGTCGCTGATGGGTCCGAACGAGACCCGGTCCTTCGAGGCCCTGCTCGCGGTGTTCGACGGCATCGGGCTCGACGGCCTGGAGATGAGCCGCTGCGTCGGTGTGCTCGCCGACTTCGTGCGAGGAGCGGCCAAGTCCTTCGCGGACGCCTCGATGGCCGAACGCGTCACCGGCATGACCGACGACGAGTGGTGGAACGAGCGGAGTCCGTTGTTCGACGAGCTCGCCAGCGACGACTTCGGCGAGCGCTTCCCGGTCATCACACGACTCCAGGGCCACGAGGAGACGTTCTCGCAGCCCTTCGACGACGCACTGGCCGAGGGGCGCTCCTACACCGAGGCCGTCGCGCTCGACACCTTCGAGTTCGGTCTCGCCCGCCTGCTCGACGGCCTCGAGGTCTACATCGACGCGCACGGCGACGACGCCGCCGGCTCTCGTACGCTCGGGACATGATCGCCGAGCACGTCGAGCGCACCGCCGCGCCGCAGCTGCGCGGCATCGCGGACCGGGTCGTCGGCTACCGCCTCGCGGGGCATCCCGCGGGCGTGCACGCCGGTCTGCCCTCACCGACCATGACGTTCATCGTCAGCTTCGACGATCCGCTGACGCTGTCGGTCCAACCCGACGGCAGCACCGTGCGGAGCGACCACTGGGCGATGGTGAGCGGGCTGCACGATCGTCCCGCGTCGATCCTGCACGACGGCAACCAGCACGGCATCCAGATCGACGTCTCGCCGCTCGCGACCCGTGCCCTGTTCGGCCTGCCCGCCGGCGCCCTCGCCCGACAGGCGGTGTCGCTCGACGACATCGTCGGACCCCACGGCGCCGAGCTCGTGGACCGACTCGCAGCGTCGAGCTCGTGGTCCGCGCGCTTCGACGTGGTCGATCACGTGCTCACCGGCCGGGTCGCCGCCCTCGAACGCGACCGCCACGGTGCCGACCCGGTGCGCTGGCAGTTGGTGCGCGCCTGGACCCGACTGAGCGACGACGGTGCACCGGTCGCGGATGTGGCCGCGGAGCTCGGCTGGAGCCGTCGGCACCTGCGCAACCGATTCAGGGACGAGTTCGGCATCAACCCGTCGACCCTCACGCGGATCTCGCGCTTCCACCGGACCCAGCGCTGGATCCGGTCGCACCCCGCAGGCTCCCTCGCGGAGGTGGCTGCCCGCTGCGGCTACGCAGATCAATCCCACATGTCCCGCGACTTCTCCGAGTTCGCCGGCGCGTCGCCACGATCGTGGCTGCGCGACGAGCAGTTCCCATCCGTTCACGACGTGGACACCGAACACGTCGCAGGATCGATCACATGAACGAGACCACGTCACCCTCCACCACACCCGACGCCGCACGGCTGCCGTCACCGCCCGCACCGACGGTCTGGCCGTGCGTCAACTACCGCGACGCACGCGCCGCGATCCGACTGCTGGCCGACGTGTTCGGCTTCGTCGAGACCGGTACCCACGCCATGGACGACGACCCGTCGATCGTCGTGCACGCCGAGCTGCGCTGGCCCGAGGGCGGCGGCGTGATGCTCGGCACCGCGGGTCGCCCCGACAGCGAGTTCTCGCAGCTGCCCACGGGGTGCGCGTCGCTCTACGTCGTGACCGATCACCCCAGGGAGGTGCTCGCCCGATGCGTCGACGCCGGCACCGAGATCGTGCGCGAGCTGCGGGAAGAGGACTACGGATCGCTCGGCTTCAGCGTCCGTGACCCCGAGGGCAACATCTGGAGCTTCGGGACGTACCGGGGCGAGTGAGCACGCTCGTCGTCCACACCAGGGACCTCCGGGTCCGGGACCTGCCGGCCCTCGACGCCGCCGTGCGCGGCGCGGGGCCGGTGGTCCCGGCGTTCGTGATCGATGACGCGGTCCTGGCGTCGACGCACGGTGCGCCGAACCGGGTCGCCTACCTGCTCGACGCGCTCGCCGATCTGCGCGCCTCGTTGCAGGCACGCGGCAGCGACCTGGTGGTCCGGCGCGGTGACTGGGTCGAGCACGTCGTCGCGCTCGTCGACGAGTACGACGTCGACGTCGTGCACCTGTCCGACGACGTGAGCTCGTTCGCCCGGGACCGGCTCGGTCGGCTGCGTGCATCCCTGGCGGGGCGGCGGGTCGAAGTCGCGATGCATCCCGGCGTCACCGTGGTGCCGCCCGGGTCGAACCAGCCGTCGTCCGGCGGTCACTGGAAGGTCTTCACCCCCTACTACAAGCGTTGGCTCGACGAGCCGTGGCGCCCGGTGCTGGCGGCCCCGGAGCGGATCGAGTCGCCGGAGCTGCTGGATCCTGGTGCGATCCCGCCGCTCGACGAGCTCGTCGGCGCTGCGCCTGCTCCGGAGCTGATCGCCGGGGGCGAGACCGCGGCGACCGAGCGGCTCAAGGAGTGGGCGGCAGCCTCGCTGGTCTCGTACTCGGACGACCACGACGACCTGCCCGGCGACGCCACCTCTCGCATCTCGGCGGACCTGCACTTCGGCTGCCTGTCACCGCTCGAGGTCGCCACGCGACTCCGTGGCCGCGACGGCGGTGCCGCGTTCGTGCGCCAGCTGTGCTGGCGCGACTTCTACCACCAGTTCCTCGCCGCCCGACCCGAGACCTCGCACCACGACGTCCGGGACCGCGGCGACCG
>JAFAFN010000031.1 GCA_023423475.1 Actinomycetes bacterium
ACATTCCCCTCATGCTACGGGCCCGGACCGGGACGGCCCGAACCGGGTGCGACGGCCCGAACGCGAAAGGGCTCCGCTGTTCCAGCCGGTGACAGGTGGCTGGAACAGCGGAGCAGGGTCGAGTGGCCCCAGTCCACGTCGACGCCGTCCCACCGGGCCCGTTCGCCTACGGGCACCGGGGTGGGGACGACCGGGGTCACGGCGGAGCGCGAAGGGCTCCAGCCGTGCGTTCAGTCGAGTGAGATCGGGATGTCGTCGGGGTCGACGGCGTCCTCCGGGAGGATGATCTCGTCCTGTTGACCGATGCCGACCTCGTTGAGGATCCGCTCGGAGATCTCGACCATGATCTCGGGGTTCTCGATCAGGAAGTTCTTCGCGTTCTCGCGACCCTGACCGAGCTGTTCGCCCTCGTAGGTGTACCAGGCACCCGACTTCTTCACGATGGAGTGCTCGACGGCGAGGTCGATCGCCCCACCCTCTCGGCTGATGCCCTTGCCGTACATGATGTCGAACTCGGCCTGCTTGAACGGCGAGGCCATCTTGTTCTTCACGACCTTCACACGGGTGCGGTTGCCGACAACCTCGACGCCGTCCTTGATCGCCTCGATCCGACGGATGTCGAGACGGACCGACGAGTAGAACTTCAGTGCACGGCCACCCGGGGTGGTCTCGGGCGAACCGAACATGACACCGATCTTCTCTCGCAGCTGGTTGATGAAGATGCAGATCGTGTTGGTCTTGTTGAGGTTGGCGGTCAGCTTGCGCAGCGCCTGCGACATGAGCCGGGCCTGGAGGCCGACGTGGGTGTCGCCCATCTCGCCCTCGATCTCGGCTCGAGGGGTGAGCGCCGCCACCGAGTCGATGACCACCACGTCGATGGCGCCCGAACGCACCAGCATGTCGGTGATCTCGAGTGCCTGCTCGCCGGTGTCGGGCTGGGAGATGAGCAGCTCGTCGACGTCGACCCCGATGCGTGCGGCGTAGGTCGGGTCCATGGCGTGCTCGGCGTCGACGTAGGCGCAGATGCCGCCGTTGCGCTGTGCCTCTGCCACGACGTGCATGGCGAGGGTGGACTTGCCGGATGACTCCGGGCCGTAGATCTCGACCACGCGACCACGGGGCAGGCCGCCGATGCCGAGGGCGATGTCGAGCGACAGGGCCCCGGTGGCGATCGACTCGATGTCCATCGAGGTCTTCTCGCCCATCTTCATGACGGAGCCCTTGCCGTACTGCTTCTCGATCTGGCCCAGTGCCATCTCGAGTGCCTTCTCTCGCTCCTGTGCTGCCATCTGTCGTCCTCTTTCGGTGGTGTCGCCTGCCGGTCGACCGGTCCTGGCGGATGTCGGTTGCCGGTGTTCCTGGGTCGGAACGGTGGGGGAAACAACGCCGGAACGACGACCCTCTGCCGGGTGGCGGAGGTCCTTCGATCCGTCGGGGATGACCGTAACGACGGGGTGTGACACCGAAGCGCCGAGTACCGGGATCACCGGTCCGTCGGAACCACATGAATGTAACTCGAACAGGCGTTCGACTCAAGGACCCTCGGCGGATTCTCCCGCCACGGCAGCGTTCCGGCGCCGGGCGCGCCACCACGCCGAGCCACCGAGCAGCGCCACCAGCACCGCAGCGAGCACCACGCCGACGGGCGAGCCCGCTCCCTCCGACGAGGACGCGTCGAGTGCGCGTTCGTCGCTGCCACGGTCCCCTCCCGCGCCGGCGCCATCGGCGTCGGCCCCGTCGGGATCGTCACCGCGGGAGTCCTCCGACTGCTCGTCGGACCTGCCATCGGTCGCACCCTCGACCGCCGCCTCCCCCACGCCCTCGGCGGCCGGGTCAGCGGGATCGGACGGACCCGGCTGCTCGGAAGGTGCTGCTCCACCCTCGTCGCCCGACGGTGGAGCGGCCCCGTCCGACGGGTCCGACGGCGGGCCCCCACTCGGCAGCACTCCGGGACCACCTGGCGCCTGGGTCGCCGGCGGCGCCACCGGCGCGGCGGTGACGGGCGGCGGCGACGTCGTCGGGGTCGGCAGATCGCAACGCACCTGGGGCGGGGCGATCGACGGCGGCGTGTTGGTCGAGCCTGCAGAGGCCCAGCGCCACCCCTCGACTGCGCACCGGTCCGGCATCCGGTACCCACCGCCACCGACGTTCGAGTAGGCCCAGGACCCGCCGGGACTCGCATGGAAGTAGCGCCAGTACGAGCCGTCGAACCCGGGGCGGTTCGCGCAGCCGGTCGCGGGGAAGCCGTCGATCGCGCAGAGGAAGCCGCTCTCGATGCGCAGCTGGTGCCCCGCTGCACGCAGGACCTGGTAGCCGTCGGTGCGGTCCGGCACCACGACGCAGCGGTTCGACACCTGTCGTTCGTCGTCCACGACGACGGCGACGGCGACCTGGCCGGCGGGCGCCGGCCCGCACCCCTGTGCTGCGGCCGAGGGGGCCTGCACGGCGCCGACCGACCAGGCGGCGCCGACCACGAGCGCGAGCACGCCGGCGATCCGGCCCACCCGATCGCGGCCGACGGCCGGCCGGGGCGTCATCTGCGCCCGCTGGATGTCATCCGACGAACGAGATCGGCCTGGCGGTCCTCGCCGTCGTCGCGTTGTTGGCCTGCGGCGTCGAGCCCGGCACCGACGTCGTGCTCCCGGGCACCGAGGTCGTCGTGGGTGCCGTCGTGGTGGTGGGCTCGGTGCAGTCCACCACCGGGATCGACGCCGCGGGGTCGACCGGTCCGAACTCGAGGGGGACGCCGACGAGGGCCGGCACGGCCTGCGCGGTCGAGAACGTGTTCGGTGCGTCGTTGGAGCCCGGGTAGGTCAGCGCGCCCCGGTCGGCCTCGGGTGAGGTGCAACCCAACTGGAACGACATCAGCGTCGCCAGCGGCGTCGCGGAGCCGTCGAGGTAGGACGGGTCGGAGCCGAGTCCGGCATCGACGAGCGCCTGCCAGACCAGCGCGGTCGAGCTGGGCTCGCTCGCATCGGCGGGGAACAGCCCCCAGCCGCCGTCGGCGCCCTGCACGTCGGCGAGCCAGATGGCGGCGTCGTCGATGGCGGTGCCGCCCTGTCCTGCGGCGAGCAGTCCGTTGATCGCGGCCGCCGTCGAGTTGGTGTCGGGACCGACGAACCCGACGGG
>JAFAFN010000063.1 GCA_023423475.1 Actinomycetes bacterium
CCACCAGACCACCGTCGTTCGGCGGGGACTGCAGCAGCACCCGGTCGAGCGTCGCGTCGATGTCGTAGAGGGCCGTGCCGGTCGCCGGATCGGTGTCGGTGTTCGTGTACGCCGCGGCGACCACACCGCTCACCGGGGCGCCCGCTGCGTTCAGCGGACCGTCGACGACGGTCACGCCGGTGTTGACGTTGGCACGGAGGTTCTGTCCTGCGTCGCTGACGATCCGGAGGCGGTCGACGGTCGGGTTGAAGTCGATGCCGAACGCCTCGCCCTGGAGGGCGACGTCGAGCTGGGACGTCTTGGTGGCATCGACACCGTCGTCGCCGACGGTCAGGGAGTACACCCCGCCCTCGGAGCCGAGTGCGTAGAGCTGGCCCTCTGCCGGTACGCCGTTGCTCACGCCGTTGGCATCGACGAACGGGCTGCGGTGGTCGATGCCGACCACCGATTCCTGCCCGAGGCCGTCGATCTGGCCGAGCGAGCGCGCCTGTCCCGGGCGGTCGGTGGCGAAGCAGACGAGCGAGCCGTCGGCCACCAGCCCGACCGCTTCGAGTCCCTTGCCCCCGTCACCGCACGCCGGCGTCGTGGGAGCCGGTCCTCCGCCCGCTGGTGAGCAGAATCCCAGCAGCGCGGTGGCGGCCATCCCCCCTGCAGCGAGTACGGATCGTCCGGCTTGAAGTACTTCGAGCATCTGTTCTCCGTTTCGGTTCGCGGCGCACGGCGCGGTGCGGTGTGCCGTGTTCGACCCGACGGAGGGATGCAGCGAGCCGCGCCACCCGTCGGATCCCCGGAGGTTCGTGGCAGCCCACGCCGACGGATTGGAGCACCGTCGCCGGGCGGGCCCGGAGATCGACCGGTGGAGCGCCGGGTCAGCCGTCGACGCGCTCGCCGGTCTGCACCCGCCACAGCGCCGCGTACAGCCCGCCGCGCCCGACGAGCTCGTCGTGGGTGCCGGACTCGACGATGCGGCCGGCCTCCATCACGTGGATGTGATGGGCGTGACGGATCGTCGAGAGGCGGTGCGCGATGACCACCGTGGTGCGCCCGACCGAGACGTTGGCGAGGGACTCCTGGATCGCTGCCTCGGTCTCGTTGTCGATCGCCGAGGTCGCCTCGTCGAGCACGAGGACCGCCGGGTCCCGCAGCAGCGCTCGGGCGATCGTGATGCGCTGTCGCTGACCGCCCGAGAGCTTCTGGCCGCGCTCGCCGACCACGCTGTCGTAGCCGTGGGGCATCGCACGGATGAAGCCGTCGGCCTCGGCGAGCACCGCGGCGTGGCGGATCTGGTCGTCGGTCGCGTCGGGTCGTCCGTAGGCGATGTTGTCGCGCACGGTGCCGTGGAACAGGAAGACGTCCTGTGGCACGAATCCCGTCGCCCCGCGCAGCGAGGTGAAGGTCAGGTCCTCGATCGGCACGCCGTCGAGGGAGACGACGCCCCGGTCCGGCTCGTACAGGCGCAGCAGCAACTTGAGCACCGTCGACTTGCCCGAGCCGGTCGAACCGACGATCGCGTGGGTCTCACCCGCCGGCACGTGCAGCGTGAAGTCCCGCAGGACCGGAGGGTGGTCGGTCCCTGCGGTGGAGCGGTAGGAGAACGTCACGTCGTCGAAGCGGATGTCGCCCCGGACCGGGGTGGGCAGCTCCCGCTGACCGGGCAGGATCGTCGGCTCGAGCTCGAGCAGGCCGAAGATGCGGCGGCACGACGCCATGGCTCGTTGGTAGAGGTCGAGGATCTCGCCGAGCTGGGTGAGGGGCCAGAGCAGACGCTGGGTCATGAACACCAGCACCGAGTACATGCCGACGGCCAGGGTGCCCTCGAGTGCGGCGCGTCCGCCGAACACGAGCGTCATCGTGAAGCCGATGAGGATGGCGATGCGGATGAGCGGGATGAACGCGCTCGACAGGCGGATGGCCTCGGCGTTGACCTGCCGGTAGTGGTCCGAGTCCTCCTCGAGTCGCTGCACCTCTCGTTCCTCGCCGTTGAACGCCTTGACCGTCGCGACGCCGCCCAGGCTGTTGGTGAGCGTGTCGCCGATGCGCGTGGTGGCGGCTCGCACGGCGTCGTAGCGGGGCTGGAGCCGTCGCTGGTAGCGCAGCGAGCCGACGATGATCACCGGGATCGGGAGGAAGGCCAGCACCGTGAGCGACGGTGAGATGACGGCGAAGACGATGCCGACGAACACGACGTTGGCGATGGTCTGGATGATGTCGTCGGCGCCGACGTCGAGGAAGCGTTCGAGTTGGTTCACGTCGTCGTTGAGCACGGTCATCATGCCGCCCGAGGTGGTGTCCTCGAAGTAGGCCATCTCGAGCGACTGCACGTGCCGGTAGGCCTCCATGCGGGTGTCGTGCTCGATGCCCTGGGCGAGGTTCCGCCATGCGACGTGGGCCACGTACTGGCTGCCCGACTCGGCCAACCAGACCACGACCGTGACCGCCGCGACGATCAGCAGCTGTTCGAAGCGGTCCTCGACGCCGGTGATCCGCCCGACCATCGACTGCCCCTCGTTGACCACCACGTCGACCGCGACACCGATGAGCAGCTCGGGCATCACGTCGCAGGCCTTGTTCACGACCGACATGACGGTGGCGAAGACCACCTTCGGGCGGCGTGTCGTGGCGTGGCGCCACAGGTCGCGCAGCGGCGGTGTGCTCGAGAGGGGGAACGAGCTGGTGCTCGACGGGCGGTCGCTCATCCCGACAGCCAACACCGTCGGCGCGGGCGTCGTCACGCCGGTTCGAGCGCCTCGCCGTGGCCTCCACACGAGCAAACCCGATGACGGAATCGGGGCAGGTGTGATATCACATCGGTGGGGCCGTGCACGTCAGAGGGAGGACGCGCGATGGCAGGAGTGGTTTTCGTTGCCGGAGTGGTGGAAGGTTCGGGCGAACGGGTGCTCACCCACGAGGACGAGTCGCCGATCGACGGCGTCCTCGTGTGGCTCGAGTCCCGGCCGGATCGGGCCGTGTTCCGTGAGCAGCTGGACGAGCGATGTCGGGTCTCGTGGTCCGAGCGCCCCGAGCCCTATGGGGTGCTGTTGCTCGAGGTCTGAGTCGACCGGGCGGACGCGTCCGCCCGGTCGTGCATCTGCTCGCCGTGGCCGGCGTCAGTCGTGGTCGTGGCCGCTGTGGTCGTCGTGGTCGTGCTCGTCGATCGGGATCTCGTCCTGCGAGGCGAGCTCCGCCATCGACGAGCGGAGCTGGTCCGCGTCGACCTCGACGCGCTCGGACGCGCCCCACGAGGCGATCAGCAGCTCGACGAGCGAGGCGAGGGCAGCGGGATCGCCCAGCACGGCCGGATCGTCCACGACGTGTTCGATCTGGACCCAACGTTCGGGCACGTCGGGCGAGGTGCCCTGCAGCTCGAGCTCGAGTTCGACGACCGTCTCGTCCTGGGAGCCGAACTCGTCGTCCTCGTCGTCGTCCCCGCCGCCGTCGCTCAACTCGATGAGCAGCGCGATCCACCGGCGGGTCGGTCCGTCCTCGAAGCGCTGGTCGATGTCGAAGCCGAGCAGGCGATCGAAGAAGTCGGCGATCTCGCCGTCGATCTCACGCACTCCGTCGAACGACGACGGGTCGATGCCGCCCGCCGCGTTCCTCGCCGGGAGCGCGGCGCCGTCGACGGTGTGGAACGACAGCTCGTCGAGCTCTTCCTCGTCGAGCACGGCGTCGAGCACGATCGGGGTGCCGGTGCCGCCGACCTCGAGCACGTGCTCCGCCGCGGGGTCGACCTCACCGAGGCGGGCCCGCGCCGCGGCGTCGTCGACGACGGAGTCGACGGCCAGACGTCCGAGCACCCGCAGCTCGCCCTCGAACCAGTTCAGGACGTAGAGCGTGTCGCCCGGTCCGACGCCGTGGGCACGGAACCCGTCACCCGAGGTCGAGCTCGTCATCGGGCGCTCCCCGCCGCTGATGCGTTCGGCGTGAGCCGCGAGTGTGTCGTCGTCCCAGGCGCAGCTGAAGTAGCGAGGCATGCCGTGACGCTACGCGACCCTGGCGTCGCGGGGTGACGTCCCGGTCACCCGCTTGAAGGCGCGACTGAACGCGGCTTCGGAGTCGTAGCCGACCGACCGTCCGATCGACGCGACGGTGCCGTCGGTGCGCTCCAGGAGATCGAGCGCCTGGTGCATGCGCCACCGGGTCACATAGGTCATCGCCGGTTCACCGACGAGCTCGGCGAAGCGGGCCGCGAACGCCGACCGCGACATCGCTGCCACCTCCGCGAGCGACGCGACGGTCCACGGCGCTCCGGGCTGCTGGTGGATCGCGGCGATCGCCGCGCCGATCTGGTCGTCGCGCAGTGCGCCGATCCAACCCGTGCGCGCGGTGCCCTCACGCTCGATCCACGTCCTGATCGCCTGGATGACGAGGATGTCGCACAGGCGGCTCACCACGGCGTCCGCTCCGGCACGCACCTGTCGCAACTCGTCGGCCATGAGGTCGAGCGTGGCGTGGGTCCAGTCGGACCTCGGGGTCAGGGACGCCTCGACGTGCACGATCGCCGGGAGCGCGTCGAGCAGGTGTCGAGCGTTCGGGTGCTCGAGGCGCACCCCGCCGCAGACGACGTCGGTGCGGGCACTACCACCGCCGTGTCGCAGCAGCGCATAGGTCTCGTGCACCTCGTCGTGCGGCAGGTCGAACACCGACGGCGTGGGAGCGGGTTCGGTGCCCCACGCTCGGTGACCGCTGCCGTGGGGGACGAGCACGAGGTCGCCCGTGCGTGCCTCGATGCGCTCGGTGCCGACCTCGACGGTGGCGGCACCGCTGGTCACGAAGTGGAAC
>JAFAFN010000073.1 GCA_023423475.1 Actinomycetes bacterium
CGGCGCGGTGATCATCGGATCCGACCTCGGCGAGGAACTCGTCGGTGGCCTCGAAGGACGGCCCCGACGCGCCGATCCCGTCGACGTCCACGGCCTCGAGCGCGGCGGCGTCGATTCCCTCGTCGAGGCGGAGCAGGCCCGGCGGCACGACCTCGATGCCCGGCACACCGTCGACCGCCTGGGCGAGCAGCGACGACGAATGGGCTGCGAGCACGGGCACCGTCGGGAACGCCGGATTGGCGGCGATGGCCACGGCGGCAGCCGACGACGCGGTGTCGTACGGCACGGATCCGATCGAGGTGGCGAGCCCGAACGGGAGCTCGATGGTCTCCCCCATGGGGTCGTTGCTAGCGGTGGACTCGCGAGCCGCGCAAGTCTGTGGGGGTGCACGTCTCTCCCCTGACCTGGCTGACCCGACTCCTGTGGTTCACGCTCCCGCTCACCCTCGGCGATCTCGTCGCCGCGGCCCTCGAACCCCGAGCGGATGCCGTCCGACTTGCCGGCACCTCGATGTGGTGGCTGATCTGGGCGGGCGGGTTGGCCGCGTCGCTGATCGTGTCCGTGCCGTCGCTCGTCGCGTTGCGAGTCCTCGCGGCGGTCCCCCTGCTCGTGGCGGTCGTCGCCGCGATCGACCACGCGCCGTCGACCCTCGGCTGGATCGGCCTGGGCACCGCCGCGGTGGTGGCGGTCGCGGCGATGACCGCCGAGGTCGGCGCCGACTTCCTCAACGCGGCGTCCTACGGCGACGAGCAGCGATTCTCGTTGCGCCCACCGGCCTCGTTGCTGTTCGGCCCGATCGAGCTCGTCTGGTTGCTCGCCGTCGTCCCGCTCCCTGCCGGCGTCCTGCTGGCCGCGGACGGATCGTGGCTGCCCGGCGTCGCGCTGATCGCCGTCGGTGGGCTCGGGATCTGGTGGGCGACCATCACGCTGACACGACTCGCGGCACGTTGGGTCGTGTTCGTCCCGGCCGGCATGACCGTCGTCGACCCGATGGCCCTCATGGATCCCGTGTTGTTCCGCCGGGAGGCGATCGTGCGCTTCGAACCCGCGCTCGAGGGGACCACCGCGATGGACCTCACCGTGGGCGCGCCCGGTCTCGTGCTCGAGATCGACCTCTCGGAGTCCGTGACAGTCACCCCGACGGTCGCGCGGGGCGCCATCGCGAGCGAGCAGGAGGTCACCAGCGTCCTGATCACCCCGACGCGACCGGGGCGTGTGCTCGAGCACGCCGCGGCACGCGACGTCACGCCAGCCTGAACCCGAGCGGCCCGACCGTGGCAGTGCTCAGCGTGCCAGTCCCCCACCCACGACGACCTCGGTGAGCCCGCCATCGGCGTCGAGTTCGTCGCGGTAGAGCACCACGCTCTGCCCGGTAGCGACCCGTCGCTGGGGCTCGTGCCAGCGGACCACGACGTCGTCCTCGTCGAGCTGCACCTCCGCGTCGACCGCGGTGCCGTGCGCGGAGCTCTGCGCACGCACCGCGCCGAGCACCGGAGCCGCCGCCCACACCATCGAGTCCAGTCGGACCTCGTCGCGCAGGAGCTGCGCTCGGGTACCGACGGTGACCCGGGCGGCGGGCACGTCGACGTCGGTGACGAAGCGGCGGCCGGACCCGCCGGCGAGCTCCAGTCCGCGCCGCTGGCCGATGGTGATCAGCTCGACCTGTGTGACGGTGCCGAGCTCGTTGCCCTCGGTGTCGACCACGGTGCCGGGGTGCAGCTCGATGCGCTCGCCGAGGAAGGCCGCCCGACCGTCGCTGCGCGTGATGAAGCACACGTCCTGGCTGTCGGGCTTCGACGCGGTGCGCAGCGACAGCTCCGCGGCGAGCGCCCGCACCTGCGACTTGGTCATGTCGCCGATCGGGAGCTCGACGCGTTCCAGCTCCGTGGATCGCAGCGGATAGAGCACGTAGGACTGGTCCTTCGCCGCGTCGGCACCCCGCCCGATCCGACGGGTCCCGTCCGCGAGGGTGACCACCCTGGCGTGGTGGCCGGTCGCGACCCGATCGAACCCGAGCAGCTCGGCCCGTCGCAGCAGCGTGTCGAACTTGAGGTGGCGGTTGCACTCGACGCAGGGGTTCGGTGTCCGCCCCGCAGCATGGTCCGCGACGTAGGGGGCCACGACGAGCTCGTCGAAGTCGTCGGAGAAGTTGAAGACGTGGTGGTCGACGCCGAGCTGGGCCGCGGCGCGGCGGGCGTCCTCGACATCGGACACCGAGCAGCAGCCCGTGTCGGACGCGCCGCCCCACAGCTTCATCGTCACGCCGACGACCTCGTGGCCCGCGTCGCGCAGCAGCGCGGCCATGACCGATGAGTCGACCCCTCCGGAGAGCGCGGCGAGCACCCGCATCAGGCGAAGCTCCTGATGCGCTCGACCGCGGCCGGCAGCACCTCGAGGGCCAGGTCGACATCCGCGTCGGTGGAGTCCCAGCCGAGCGACAGCCGCAGCGCACCGTTGGCCGTCGCTGGTTCGACGCCGATGGCGTCCAGCACGTGCGACGACTGCTGCGCGCCCGAGGCGCACGAGGCGGCGGCCGACGCGGCGACCCCCTCGGACTCGGCGAGCAGCAGCATCGACTCGGAGTCGACCCCGGGGATGCCGACGTGGCAGATGCCCGGCAGCAGATGCGCACGGTCACGGTC
>JAFAFN010000141.1 GCA_023423475.1 Actinomycetes bacterium
CGATCGCGGTGGCCGTCGAGGTCGTGAGCTCCTCTGCCGCCGAGGTCATCGCCTCGACCGAGCGGAGCTGACGACCGGCCACGGGCAGCACCCGGAGCGGGGCGAGCACCGGCGAGCGGGCATGATCGGCGGCCGACGCGAAGTCGGACCCGGCCGCTCGAAGGCCCTCGAGTGCCGCGCCGGAGGTCGCGTCGTCCGCACGGTCGTGCTCGGGATCGTCGTCGCCGCCGACGGCCTCGACGAACTGCTGCAGGTCGCCCGAGACCTGGCCACGGAGGGATTCGAGCTCGTCGACCCCGGCCCGTGTCGCGGAAGCCGTCGCCTGCAGCTGCAGCGCCGCCAGGGCGACCCAGGCGACCACGAGCACCAGGAACGTCGCAGCGATCCAGCGGCGGCGCCGCCGGCGGGCAGGTCGACGGTCGGTCGGGTCCTCCGATGTGTCCGCTGGCCGATCGTCGGTCACCCCGTCACGGTAGCGGCGGGTCCGCGCCGCTCCTCCCGGCGGGTCACGGAGGTGGTGGCACCTCGGTAGGCTCGTCGCCGCCATGACCGAACGCATCACCGCCGCCGACGTCGAGAAGGTCGCGAAGCTCGCACGCCTCCGCCTCTCCGACGAAGAACTCCAACGGTTCACCTCGCAGCTCGGCGACGTGCTCGAGCACGCCGCCGACCTCCAGTCGCTCGACCTCGACGGCGTCGCCCCGATGGCGCACCCCGTCCACCTGCGCAACGTGTTCCGTGCCGACGAGCCCGGCGTCCCGATGGACCGCGCCGAGGTGCTCGCCTCGGCGCCGTCGACCGAGGACGGCCAGTTCCGCGTCCAGCCGGTCCTCGGGGAGGCACCGTGAGCCTCGCCCATCGCGCCACCTCGGCGCTCGACCTCGCCGCCGCGGTCCGCGCCGGTGAACGCTCCGCGGTCGACGTCGTCGAGGAGCACCTCGAGCGCATCGCCGCCCACGAGGGCGACGTGCACGCGTTCAACGTCGTGACCGTCGACGCCGCACGAGCGGCCGCCGCCGCGGTCGACGACCGCATCGCCGCGGGCGAGGATCCCGGCCCGCTCGCCGGTGTCCCCGTCGCCATCAAGGACAACCTCTGCACCCGAGGTGTCGCCACGACGTGTTCGTCGCGCATCCTCGACGGCTGGGTCCCGCCGTACGACGCCACGGTCGTGACCCGCCTGGCCGACGCCGGCGCGGTGATGGTCGGCAAGACCAACCTGGATGAGTTCGCCATGGGCTCCTCGACCGAGAACTCGGCGTTCGGACCGACCCGCAACCCCCACGACCTGGGCCGCGTGCCCGGCGGGTCCTCCGGTGGATCCGCCGCAGCCGTGGCCGCGGGCTTCGCCCCCATCTCGCTCGGCTCCGACACCGGCGGGTCCATCCGTCAGCCGGCCGCCCTGTGCGGCGTCGTCGGGGTCAAGCCGACCTACGGCACGGTGTCACGCCTCGGTCTGATCGCCTTCGGCTCGTCGCTCGACCAGGTCGGCCCCTTCTCCGACACCGTCGCGGATGCGGCGCTGGTGTGCGAGGTCATCGGCGGCCACGACACGGGCGACTCGACGTCGATCCCCGACGCCTTCCCCGCCGTGAGCGGTCGACTCGGCGACGGCGTCGAGGGACTCCGCGTGGGCCTCGTGACCGAGATGATGGGCGAGGGCATCGCCGACGACGTCGCCGTCCGGGTCCGTGCCGCCGCCGAGGCGCTCGCCGCGGCCGGAGCGATCGTCGAGGAGGTCTCGGTTCCCGCGGTGACCTTCGGCCTGTCGGCCTACTACCTGGTCGCCCCCGCCGAGGCGTCGTCCAACCTGTCCCGCTACGACGGCGTGCGCTACGGGCTGCGGGTCGACGCGCCGACCACCGGCGAGATGATGGAGCTGACCCGCACCGCCGGCTTCGGCGACGAGGTCAAGCGCCGCATCATGCTGGGCACCTACGCCCTGTCGGCCGGCTACTACGACGCCTTCTACGGCACGGCGCTCAAGGTCCGCACGCTCATCCGCGAGGACTTCGACCGGGCCTACGAGCGCTTCGACGTGCTGCTGTCGCCCACCTCGCCGACGACCGCCTTCGCCTTCGGCGACAAGACGGCGGATCCGATGTCGATGTACCTCAACGACGTCTGCACCATCGCCACCAACCTCGCCGGCCACCCAGCCATGTCGGTGCCCTACGGCGTCGGCGACGACGGACTGCCCGTCGGAGTGCAGGTGCTGGCGCCCACCCTGGGCGAGGTCCCCATGTTCCGCGTCGCGGCCGAGCTCGAACGGAGCATCAGATGAGCACCACCACGAGCACCACCGACAGCGGCGTCGACCTCGATGTCTGGGAGATCGTGATCGGTCTCGAGGTGCACGCCGAGCTGGCGACGCGCACCAAGTTGTTCACCTCGGCGCTCAACGAGTTCGGCGGCGAGCCGAACACGAACATCGATGCGCTGACCCTCGGACTCCCGGGCTCGCTGCCGGTGCTCAACGAGAAGGCCGTCGAGCTCGCGATCCGGGTCGGTCTGGCCCTGAACTGCGTGATCGCCCGCTCCGAGTTCTCCCGGAAGAACTACTTCTATCCGGACCAGCCGACGAACTACCAGATCTCGCAGTTCGACCTGCCGATCAACGGCGAGGGGCATCTCGAGCTGCCCGACGGCAAGGTCGTCGGCATCGAGCGCGCCCACCTCGAGGAGGACACCGGCAAGACCACCCACATCGGTGGCGGCGGTCGGATCCACGACGCCACGTACTCCCTCGTCGACTACAACCGCGCTGGCGTGCCGCTGCTCGAGATCGTCGGTAAGCCCGACCTGCGCAGCGCGGACGAGGCCCGTGCCTACGTCTCGGAGCTGCGCGCCATCCTCGTCGCCGTCGGTGCGTCCGACGGGAAGATGGAAGAGGGCTCGATGCGCGTCGACTGCAACGTGTCGGTGCGCCGCCACGGCGAGGAGCTCGGCACGCGCTGCGAGATCAAGAACATCAACTCGCTGCGCAGCCTCGGCCGCGCGATCGAGTACGAGGCCGCCCGCCACGTCGACATGATCGAAGCGGGAGAGCGGATCGAGCAGCAGACGCGGCACTGGAACGAGGACGAGGGGCGCACGATCCTGCTGCGCTCCAAGGAGACCGCGGACGACTACCGCTACTTCCCCGAGCCCGACCTGGTCGACCTCGACCCCGATCCGGAGTGGATCGAGGAGATCCGTGCCGGACTGCCGATGCTGCCCGCCGCGCGACGCCATCGTCTGGTCGAGCGGACCGGTGCGGCGCTGCCGCAGACCGTCCTGATCGTCGAGCGTGGCCTCGACGACCTCTGCCTCGCGGCGATCGACGCCGGCGCCGATCCGGCGCGGACGCTCGTGCACGCCGAGCACAACCTCTCGGATGCCCGGGCGCTCGAGCTCGACCCCGTCGCCTTCGCGAAGCTCGTCGGGATGGACGTCGGCGGTGAGCTCAGCTCGACCCAGACCAAGACGGTGCTCGCCCGACTGGTCGAGACCGGCGGCGATCCAGCCGACATCGCGGCCGAGCTCGGCTTCGAGGCGATGGACACCTCCGAGCTCGACGCGCTCGTCGACCAGCTGGTGGCCGACCACCCCGAGGAGTGGCAGCGCTTCCGCGACGGCGACGGCAAGGTCACCGGGTTCTTCGTCGGCAAGGTCATGAAGGCGACCCAGGGCAAGGCCGACGGCAAGGTCGTCACCGGGCTGCTCAACGCCAGGAAGTAGGGAGTCGCTCACCGTGAGGGTCCACCGGCGCCGAGGGTGGCTGCGTCTCGTGGCGCTGGTGTCGTGCGCCCTCGTGGTGGTGGGGCTGACGTCGTGCTCACGCGCGAACTCCGAGTCCGAAGCCAGCGAGGTCGACGACGTGGGTGACGTGACCGTGCCCGGTCCGTTGCCGACCGCACCGCCCGAGGGCGAGGGCCCCACCTCCGGCGCGGCGGCGTTCATCGCCGAGCTCGAGGCACTCAGCGACGAGACCGACCTGTGCCGCATCCTGACGGGTGTCGCCTTCCAGGAGCTGCTGGCCGGTCAGATGGACGTCGCCGGCCTGTTGGGCACGCCGGCGGGCTCGACCCAGGTGATCGTGCTGGTCGACCAGATCTTCGACAACGTGGTCACGATCTCGCCGCCCGAGCTGGTCGGCGCGTCGACCACCCTCGACGGCGTCTGGGGTCGCATCGCCGTGATCCCCTCGACCGCGCCCGACGCGAACGAGCAGGCGTTGGCCATCCTGTCGGAACCCCAGGTCGTGGCCGACCTCGAGACACTCGCCCGCTGGGCGGCGTTCAACTGCGAGGTCCCCGTCACGACCACGACCGCGCCGGGAGCACCAGGCGCAACGGGCTGAAACCTGACGGATCGTCAGGGTAGGTTTCCGGGCCGTGGCAACGATCTGGCAACTCATCACCGAACGGGCAGCGAGCACCCCCGAGGCGGTGATGCTCATCGCGGAGGACGACTCCCGGATCACCTTCGGCGAGTTCGAGCAGCGCGCCGCACGTCTCGCAGCAGGCCTCGCCGGGCTCGGCATCGGCTCCGAGACACGCGTGACCTGGCAGCTGCCCTCGAGCATCGACGCGGTGGTGGCCTCGGCCGCACTCGCCCGCCTCGACGCCGTGCAGTGCCCGGTGCTGCACCTCTACCGAGAGAAAGAGGTCGGCTTCGTGCTCCGGCACACCTCGGCGGAGTTCTGCCTGGTGCCGGGCGTGTGGAACGGCTTCGACTATGGCGCCATGGCCGAGTCGCTCGCCGCGACGATCGAACCGGCACCGGTGGTGCTGCGCCTCGACTCGCTGCCCGAGGGCGACCCGTCGACGCTGCCGCCCGCACCCGCGCACGCCGATGGTGACGAGCCGGTCCGGTGGATCTACTCGACCTCGGGCACCACGTCGGACCCGAAGGGCGTGCTGCACACCGACGCGACGCTCATCGCGGGTGGGCAGGGACTGGCCGACGCACTCGAGATGTCCGCGTCGGACGTCGGGTCGATCGCCTTCCCCTTCGCCCACATCGCGGGTCCCGACTACCTGGTCATGATGCTGATCTCCGGGATGTCCGCCGTGATCGTCGAGGCCTTCGCTCCCGCCGCGGCGGTCGAGTTCTACCGGCGCAACGGCGTCACCATGGCGGGTGGCGCCACGGCCTTCTACCAGATGTTCCTGGCCGAGCAGCGGGCCCACCCCGACGGCCCGATCATCCCGACGTTGCGGGCGCTCTCGGGCGGCGGTGCGCCACTGCCCCCGGAGCTCTACCGAGAGGTCCGCGACGAGATGGGGATCAAGATCTGCCACGGCTACGGCATGACCGAGATCCCGATGATCACCCAGGGGTCGCCGTCGGACTCCGACGACCAGCTCGCCCACACCACGGGCAAGCCGGTCACCGGGGCCGACGTGCGCATCGTCACCGAGGACGGCTCGGTCGCCCCCGCTGGCACCGACGGCGAGGTCCGGGTCAAGGGCCCGATGGTGTGCCGTGGCTACACGAACCCGGATCTGACCGCCGAGGCGTTCGACGAGGACGGCTACTTCCGCACCGGCGACATCGGCCACCTGCGTCCCGACGGCCACGTGGTGCTCACCGGGCGGCTCAAGGACATCATCATCCGCAAGGGCGAGAACATCTCGGCCAAGGAGATCGAGGACCTGCTCTACGCCCACCCCGGTGTCGGCGACGTCGCGGTGATCGGCCTGCCCGACCGCGAGCGCGGCGAACGGGTCTGCGCGGTGGTCGAGGCCCCCGCCGAGGGCGAGGTCATCACCTTCGAGCAGATGGTCGCCTACCTCGGCGACGAGGGCCTGACCCGCTTCAAGACCCCCGAGCAGCTCGAGGTCGTCGAGGCGCTGCCCCGCAACGAGACGTTGCGCAAGGTGCTCAAGTACCAGCTGCGCGACCGCTTCGCCGAGGTGCCCTGGCCGTGACCGCGCCGGTCCTCGAGCTGTTGCGTCTGAGCGCGGCCCTGGACCTTGACGACGCGTTCGCGCGGTACCACCGCGTCGACGCCGCTGCGTTCGGACTGCCGCAGGACGTCGCGCAGCGCGACGCGAAGCGCCCGATGCAGGAGCCCGAGCGCTGGTACCTGGCCGAACTCGACGGGGTGCCCTGCGGTGGGGTGGGGTCGTTCGCGACCGAGGTCACCCTGCCGGGGCCGGTGTCGCTGCCGGCATCGGCGGTCAGCGACGTCGGGGTGCTGCCGAGCCATCGCCGGCGCGGCGTCGCCAGCGCGCTGCTGCGTCGCCAGCTCGAGGACATCGCGGCGAGCGGCGAGTCGCTCGCGGTGCTGCACGCGTCCGAGGGATCGATCTACCGCCGGTTCGGCTACGGCCCCTGCACCCGGTGGCGCTCCGCCCGTGTCGACACCCGTCGCACGACGTTCCGCGACGACCTGCCCCGGGCGGACGGCTCCCTCGACGTCGTCGATGCGGCGACGGCGGCCACGACCTGCCCTGAGGTGCATGACCGGGTGCGGCGTCGTCGTGTGGGCGGGCTGGCCCGCAGCGAGGCCTGGTGGTCGGTCGTGCTCGGTACGTCGGGCTGCTACCTCGGCGGCGATCCGCGACAGCTGGTGATGGTGCACCGCGACGACGGCGGCGCCGCGGACGGCTACGCGATCTACACCGTCGCCGAGGACTGGAGCCGTGGTCAGGCGAACCACTCGCTCGACGTGTGGGAGCTGGTCGGGGAGTCCGTCGCGGTCGAGCTCGAGCTGCTCCGTGCGCTGGTGCGCCATGACCTGGTCGCGACGCTCACCTGTCCGCTGCCCGTCGACCACGCCCTCTGGGACGTCGTGGTCGACGCCCGCCAGGTGGGCATGCACTGGGAGCAGGACCTGCTCTGGGCCCGGATCCTCGACGTCGAGCAGGTGTTGGGTGCCCGGTCCTACGCCGCGTCCGGCTCGGTCGTGCTCGGCGTCGACGATCCCTTCCTCGGGCGGTGCACCGGGACGTACCGGCTCGTGGTCGCCGAGGACGGCACGGCGACGTGCACGGCGACCGACGGACCGGCCGACCTGGTCCTCGACATCTCGGAGCTCGGCTCGACGGTGCTCGGGGGCACCTCGATGCGGCGTCTGTCGCGGGCGGGCAGGATCGGTGAACTCGCTCCGGGTGCCGCCGCGACGTTCGACGCGATGGTCGAGGTCGACCCCCTGCCGTGGTGCTGGGTGCGGTTCTGAGTCATCATCGGGGGATGTCGTCCCCGGAACCCGATCCGAACGGTCCCGCCGAGGACACCCCGTCCGGCCCCGAACGATCGCTGCTGAGCGACCTGCCCTCGATCACCATGCCGGAGAAGGTCGAGCCCGTCCGTCGACGCAAGGGGCGCACGAAGAAGTCCCGCGACGACAAGGGCTCGACGCCCGACGACGCACCGATGCCGTCGCTGACCTCGCCGCTGCTGTCGGGCCGTTCGCTCGAGCCCACCCGCAAGCGTCGCCGCTTCGAAGTGCTGCGTGACCACCCCCGTTGGTGGCTCGCACTCGCGCTCGTCCTGCTGGTGGGCGGCGGTCTGGTGGCGGGCAAGTTGTACGCCGAGTCCGCCGCGGACGCCGCGATGGACGAGCGAGCCGCCGAGCTCGAGGAGATGCTCGCGGATGCGACACCGGAGGAGTTCCTCGCGTTCAGCAGCGGTGTCGAGGAGTCGGGATCGCTCGCGGAGCGCACCCGTGACCTCGACGGCTTCGTCAACGTGAAGGCCACCGCGGGGGAGTCCTTCATCCGCTTCCAGCCGTCCGGCTGGTGGTCCGGCTTCACCGAACGCTGCCTCGTCGCGGTGGTGCGGGACGACGGGGTCACCGTCACCGTGCCCAAGACCGCCTGTATACGGGTGGAGGCCCCACCCGCCTGATCGCGTACCTTGGGGGCCATGAGTGACCGCCAGGACCTGAAGATCCACTCGCACGACGTCACGGACTTCCCGAAGCGCAGCGCCGCCCGAGCGATGCTCCGGGCCACGGGCATGACCGATGACGACTGGGACAAGCCCCAGGTCGCCGTGGTGTCGTCCTGGAACGAGGTCACCCCCTGCAACATGCCGCTGGCGAACCTGGCGAAGCGCTCCAAGGACGGCGTGCGAGAGGCCGGCGGCTACCCGATCGAGTTCAACACCATCTCGGTGTCCGACGGCATCTCGATGGGCCACGAGGGCATGCACGCCTCGCTCGTCTCGCGTGAGGTCATCGCCGATTCGGTCGAGACGGTCATGCACGCCGAGCGCCTCGATGCCATGGTCAGCTTCGCAGGCTGCGACAAGTCCCTGCCCGGCATGATGATGGCAGCGGCGCGCTGCAACGTGCCGGCGGTCTTCATGTACGGCGGGTCGATCCTGCCGGGCAACCACAACGGTCGGGTGCTCGACATCACCTCGGTCTTCGAGGCCGTGGGCGCACACGCCACCGGTGCGATCGACGACGCCGAGCTCGACGCGATCGAGCGGGCGGCGTGCCCCACGATCGGCGCCTGCGCCGGCATGTTCACCGCCAACACGATGGCGTCGGTGGGTGAGGCCATCGGCCTGTCGCTGCCCGGCTCCGCGTCGGCACCCGCGGTCGACCGCCGCCGCGACGACTACGCCTTCGCCTCGGGCACCGCGGTGCTCAACCTGCTCCGCCAGAACATCCGCCCGCGCGACATCCTCACCAAGGCGGCGTTCGAGAACGCGATCGCCGTCGTCATGGCGCTCGGCGGTTCGACCAACGCCGTGCTGCACCTGCTCGCCATCGCCCACGAGGCCCGGGTCGAGCTGCACCTGGATGACTTCAACAAGGTCGCCGCCCGTGTCCCGCACCTCGCCGACACGAAGCCGCACGGCACCTACGAGATGGTCGACATCGACCGCATCGGCGGAGTCCCCGTGGTCATGGGCATGCTGCTCGAGGCCGGCCTCATCCACGGCGACGAGATCACCGTCACCGGCCGCACCGTCGCCGAGAACCTGGCGATGATCGATCCCCCTGGCCCCGACGGCGAGGTCGTGCACCCGCTGTCCGACCCGATCCACGACATCGGCGGCATCGCCATCCTGCAGGGCTCGCTGGCCCCCAAGGGAGCGGTCGTCAAGGTCGCCGGCATCGACTTCGACCACTTCGAGGGTCCTGCCCGTGTCTTCGAGGGCGAGCCCGCAGCGATGGAGGCCGTGCTCGCCGGGCGGATCAACGCCGGTGACATCCTGGTCATCCGCTACGAGGGCCCCAAGGGCGGTCCGGGCATGCGAGAGATGCTCGCGATCACCGGCGCGATGAAGGGCGCAGGTCGTGGCGGCGACTCGGCGCTCATCACCGACGGTCGATTCTCGGGCGGCACCCACGGCTTCTGCATCGGCCACGTCGCCCCCGAGGCGGTCGACGGCGGCCCGATCGCCCTCGTCGAGGAGGGCGACCGCATCCGCATCGACGTGCGCAGCCACGAGATCGACCTGCTCGTCGACGAGGCGACCCTCGAGGCTCGCCGCGAGAACTGGAAGCGCCCCGAGCCCCGCTACACCAGCGGCGTGATCGCCAAGTACGGCGTGCTCGCCCAGGGTGCCGAGAAGGGCGCGATCACACTTCCCTAGGGCGCACTTCCCTCGAGGGCTCGTGCCCGGCCGCCCATTCGATCCGACCCGCGCGCACCGCCGTCGACGACACCTCATCGATGTGCGCGGGGACGGGCAGGGCGATCGACGCGGGCACGACGACACCGGCCCGGGGCGCGACCGCGATCCGTGGCAACCGTGACAGGACGCGGTCGCGTTCGTCGGGGTCGTCGTCGTACCAGACGGGATCGTTGACCTGCGCCCACTTGTCGGCGCCCATGACCACGGCGTCGTAGCCCGCCGCGATGTCGACGATCAGCCGGGCGTCGACGACGACGACGTCGATCCAGTCACGGTCGCCCACGTGGCGTCGCACCAGCTCGACGCGTTCGTCGACGCCGGACCCGCGTCCGGGTTTGCCGAGCGCGTCGCGTGAGATCGCCAGATCCAGCCGCGTGAGCCCCAGGTGGCGGCGTGCGGCGTCGGCCACCGACAGGTGCGCGATGGTCAGCGGGTCGAAGCTCCCGGGGTAGACACCGATGCTCACCCCGGGAGGCCTACGGCATCGGTCCCCGCGACCGCAAGGGCTGGTACAGAATGCCAGGACCGTGTTGAAGCGTCCGAACGTCACATGACCGAGATCGTCCCGGGTTGGCCGGCCATCGCCGCGCGTGGTCTGCACCAGCGATTCGGCGACAAGGTCGCCGTGCGATCCCTCGACCTCGACGTCCCCGTCGGCAGCTTCTGCGGGCTCGTCGGTCCCAACGGCTCGGGCAAGACCACGACGTTGCGCATGATCGGGGGCCTGCTGCGGCCGGATGCGGGCCAGGTCTGGGTCGGTGGCCACGACACGTGGGCAGAGCCGGTCGAGGTGCGACGGCTGCTCGGCGTGGTGCCCGATCCGCTGAACCTGTTCGACCGGCTGACCGCACGCGAGCTGCTCGGCCACCTCGGCGAGCTCCGCGGACTGGATCGCGCCGAGGTCGCCCGCCGCTCCGAGGAGCTGCTGGCGGTGATGGACCTGACCGATGCCGCCGACCAGCAGGTCGGTGGGTACAGCCACGGCATGCGCAAGAAGACGGCGATCGCCGCGGCGCTACTGCACCGACCGGCCGTGCTGCTGCTCGACGAGCCCTTCGAGGGGGTCGACCCGGTCTCGGCGGTCGCGGTGCGCACCATCCTCGACCGCTACCGACATGCCGGTGGCACGGTCGTGTTCTCGAGCCACGCCATGGACCTCGTCGACCGGATGTGCGACGTCGTCGCGGTGATGGCTGGTGGTGCGCTGCTCGCCGCGGGGCCGATCGAGCAACTACGCGGCGGGAGCCGACTCGAGGACGCGTTCATCTCGATGGTCGGCGCGAGCCCCGTCGATCCGGCGAGCGTGGCCTGGCTCGACCAGCCCCGGTCGTGACGGCCTCGTCGCAACGGGTCGGGACCGGCCGGACCGTCCGGGTGCTGTGCCACCTGAAGTGGTCACTGCTACGGGGCGGTCTGCGTGGCAGCACGCAGCAGAAGCTCCAGACGTGGTTGTCGGTCGCCATGAGCGCCCTGTTCGGACTGCTCGGGTTCGCCGTGCTCGCGGCGCTCGGCCGCAGCGTGTCCGCGTCGGACGAGGTGGTCGTCCTGTTGTTGCCGGTCACCGTGATCGGGATCGGCCTGCTGTCCTCGGCCACCGGCGTCGAGTCGACCATCGACGCCCGTCACCTCGCATCGGAGCCGATCGGCCGCTGGTCGCTCGGCATCGGCCTGCTCGCCACGGCGGCGGTGGGGCCACCCGCGGTGCTGGCGGTGCTCGTCGGGCTCGGGATCCTCGTCGGCTGGTCGGCCGGCGGCGTGCTCGGGCTGTTGGTGATCGCCGCCGCGGTCGCCGCGTGGTGGGTCACCCTCGTCGTCGTGTCGCGCACCCTGACCAACGTGCTCGGCGTCGTCGCGACGTCACGGTTCCGTCAGCTCGCCCAGGCCGGCGCGACGCTGAGCGCGCTGGTGGTGTGGCTCGGCGCACAGCTGATCGCCCGTGACACCAGCGGCTGGGGTGACCGCTGGGAGCCGCTCGCGGATGCTGCGGCGTGGACGCCGCCGGGTCAGCTCGGGCTGGCGATCACCCAGGCGGACCGGCCGGCAGCGGCACTGGGCCACCTGTTGCTCGGCCTGTCGTGGATCCCGCTGCTGGTGTGGGCGAGCGTCGTGACCTCGCAGCGGCTCGCGTTGTCGTCGCCCCGCCACGGCGGCGGCACCCGGCGGCGGGTCACCTCGGTACCGGGGCTGCGCAAGGGCTACACCCGGTGGCTCCCGTCCGGTCCCGGCGGCGCGATCGCGACCAGGACGATCCGCACCAAGTTCCGCACACCGCGGCAGGCGGTCAACACGATCACGGCGCTCGCGGTCGGTGCAGGGGTGTTCCTCATCGGGCCGGTGCTCGACTCGGGGACCCCGGACCCACGGGTGGTGCTCGTCGGCGGTCTGCTGCACTTCGCGGTGCTGTTCGACGGCAACAACGCCTTCGGCATGGACGGTCCCGCCATCTGGATGGAGATCGGTGCGGGAGCCGATGCCAAAGTGCTCGTGCGCGGCAAGCTCATCTCGTCGCTCACGGTCATGACGCTGCCGGCGCTGGTCCTGCCGGTCGTGCTCGCAGTGATGTCCGGCGGCTGGGAGTGGCTGCCGGCGTCGTGGCTGCTGGCCATCGGCTCGATCACGGCCGCGGCCGGGGTGTCGGTCGCGAGTGCGGCGCTGGCACCCTTCGCCCTGCCCGAGAGCCCGAACCCGCTCGCCGCGGGTGACACTGGTCAGGGCTGCATGGCGGGCCTGATGCTCGCGGCGTGCATGTTGGTGCTCGGCATCGTGTCGGCACCGGTCGCCGTCGCCGTGCTGCTGGCGAGCGAACGATCGGTCGGCCTCACGGTGCTGGCCGCGGCCGGCGCACCCGTCGTGGGCGCGCTGACGCTGTGGGGTGGGGGAGCGGTCGCTCGTGCCCGGCTCCGCGGTAGGGAGTCCGAGCTCATCTCGATGGTCACCCCCGCTCGCTGAGCCAGCGGCCCTGCCGCGGCGTGCGATCAGTCGGTGCCGCGTGGACCGGACTTGCGCCAGCGGCGGCCTCGCCACCGCAGCAGCTCGCGGATGCCGGCGACACCGACCACCGCCGCTCCCACTGCCGCTGCCGCCCAACCGTTCACGTGGCGACCGTACCGGCCCGGTCGAACGACCGGTAGCGCGGTACCGTCGGCAGGTGCCCGGGACGAGTGCCGACGAGCTGATCGACGTGATCGACGACGACGGCGAGGTCGAGCGGGTCGTGACCAGGGCAGAGATGCGCGCCGGCAGGTTGCGGCACCGCTGCACCTTCGTGCTCGTCCGCTCCACCCGGGGCGAGGTGCTGATCCACCGCCGCTCGGACCACAAGGACATGTGGCCCGGTCGCTGGGACCTGACCTGCGGCGGCGTGGTCGCATCAGGCGAGGAGTGGACCGAGGCGGCTCGACGGGAGCTGGCCGAGGAGCTCGGCGTGCACGCAGAGCTGGTCGAGCTCGGCGAGGGCGCCTACGCCGACGACGACGTCGACGAGGTCGCCCGCATCTGGACCGTCGTGCACGACGGCCCGTTCACCTTCACCGACGACGAGGTCGTCGAGGCGTGCTTCGTGAGCATCGACGAGCTCCGCCGACGCATCACGGTCGACTCCTTCGTGCCGGACTCGCTCGCGCTCGTCGCGCCGCACGTCCTGGGCGACCGCCCGACCGGAGTGGTTGGCATCGAGGGGTGAATCAGGGCACAATGACCGGGATGACTGCGACGACCCTCCTCCTCGTACCCGCCTGAGGCGCACGACCGGACGGTTCTTCCCGCACGTGTGCCCTCGACCTCCCTTCCGGGAGGTCGTTTCGGTTTTCCGGGACAGGTCGCACCATCATCTGTCCGCACACCATCACGAGTACCCGCCACGCCCATCCCTGCACACAGGACCGCTGACATGAACACCAACGGTGGAGAAGCCCTCATCCGATCGCTCGAGCTCGAGGGCGTCGAGGTGATCTTCGGGTTGCCCGGAGGCGCCATCCTCCCGGTCTACGACCCGATCCTCGACAGCCCGATCCGACACGTGCTCGTGCGCCACGAACAGGGCGCCGGCCACATGGCCGAGGGCTTCGCGCTCGCGACCGGCCGTCCCGGCGTGGCGATGGTGACCAGCGGCCCCGGGGCGACGAACATCGTCACCCCGTTGGCCAACGCCTACATGGACTCGACCCCGATGGTGGTCATCACCGGGCAGGTCCCGCGTGCCGCCATCGGCACCGACGCCTTCCAGGAGTGCGACATCGTCGGCATCACCCGGGGTGTCACCAAGCACAACGAGCTCGTGACCCGGGCCGAGGACATCCCCCTCGCCATCCGCCAGGCCTTCCACATCGCGACCACCGGTCGTCCCGGGCCGGTCCTCGTCGACATCCCGAAGGACATCGTCGATCCGACCAACCCGAACTCCGCGATGGAGTGGTACTGGCCGACCGATGCCGAGGTCGCCTCGTCGCTGCCGGGCTACAAGCCCACGACGAAGGGCCACCCGAAGAAGATCAAGGAGGCCGCAGCACTCATCTCGGTGTCGCGCCAGCCCGTGATCTACGCCGGCGGCGGCATCCTCAAGTCCCGCGCGGCCGAGGCGCTGCTCGAGCTCGCCGAGCTCACCCGGATCCCCGTGGTGACCACGCTCATGGCGCGTGGCGTCTTCCCCGACGACCACGAGCTGAGCCTGGGCATGCCGGGCATGCACGGCAACTACACGGCGGTCACGGCGATGCAGCAGTCCGACCTGCTCATCGCGCTGGGCAGCCGCTTCGACGACCGCGTCACCGGCAAGCTCGACGGCTTCGCCCCGGAGGCGAAGATCATCCACGTCGACATCGACCCGGCCGAGCTCGGGAAGGTCCGCCAGCCCGACGTGCCCATCGTCGGCGACTGCCGCCTGGTGATCGAGGAGCTGATCAAGGCGATCCAGGCGCTCGGCGGCACCGAGGCGCAGATGGATCGCACCCCGTGGCGTCAGACCGTCTCTGGGTGGCAGGAGAAGTTCCCCCTCGCCTACGAGCAGTCGACCGACGGCGGGTTGCTCAAGCCGCAGTACGTGCTCGAACAGCTCCGCGACCGCTCGCCGAGGGACACGATCGTCGCCTCCGGCGTCGGTCAGCACCAGATGTGGGCGAGCCAGTACTGGAAGTTCAACCACCCCTACACCTGGGTGAACTCCGGTGGTCTCGGCACCATGGGCTTCTCGGTCCCCGCAGCGATCGGCGCCAAGGTCGGTCGGCCCGACCGCACGGTCTGGGCCGTCGACGGCGACGGCTGCTTCCAGATGACCGCCCAGGAGCTGGTCACGGCCGCGACCGAGCGCATCCCCGTGAAGATCGCGATCCTCAACAACGCGTACCTCGGCATGGTGCGCCAGTGGCAGGAGATGTTCTACGAGGAGCGCTACTCCGAGGTGTACCTGTCGCCGGACCTGCCCGACTACGTGAAGTGGGCCGAGGCCATGGGCTGCGTCGGACTACGCGTCGAGTCGCCCGAGGAGGTCGGCCCCGCGATCGACAAGGCGAACGCCATCGACGACCGTCCCGTGGTGCTCGAGTTCCGCACCGACTCGTCCGAGAAGGTCTTCCCGATGGTGCCCTCGGGTCGCTCGAACGACGAGATCGAGGTCGGCCCGCTCCAGGAAGGACTCCTCTGATGACCCTGCAGTCCATGAACACGCGACGGGCCGGTTCGAAGCCGCCGAAGTACCACGTGCTGTCGGTCCTGGTCGAGAACCGCGCCGGTGTGCTGGCCCGGGTGTCGAGCCTGTTCGCCCGCCGTGGCTACAACATCTACTCCCTCGCCGTGGCGCCGACCGACGACGACCGCTTCAGCCGGATCACCGTGGTGGTCGACGTCGAGAGCGCGCCGCTCGAGCAGATCGTGAAGCAGCTCAACAAGCTGATCAACGTCATCAAGATCTCGGAGCTCGACCCGCAGGACTCGGTGGAACGAGAGCTGATGCTCGTCACGGTGAAGGCCCCGGCAGAGGTGCGGGGTCAGATCATCGAGCTCATCGGCGTGTTCGACGGCCGGATCATCGACGTCGGCCACGACGAGCTCGCGATCTCCCTCGACGAGCACCCGGAGCGCCTCGACGACCTCGAAGCGCTGCTGCGGCCCTACGGCATCATCGACCTGCAGCGCACGGGGCGCGTCGCGCTGCCGAAGCTCGAGCGGTCACCGCTGCCCGGACTGCGCTCCGCCGGCTGAGCTCGGCTGGCCGGCGCCAGCGGCGCCAGACATCGAACGACACGACGGCCCGGCGGGAATCCCGCCGGGCCGTCGTCATCGATGGATGGAGCAGGCCGGAAGGGCCCCACGAGTCTCAGCCGCAGCTGGAGCTGGCCGCCTCGATGCGGGCCTCGAAGTCGGGCGAGATCGTCTCGGCGTTCTCGATCTCGGTCAGGTCCTGCAGCGAGAACTCCTCGGCGAGGGCCGTCGAGATGCAGTCGATCTGCTCCTGGGGGAGACCGGAGCCGGTCATGCCCGCGGCGAAGAGCTCGGCACGCACCGGGATCGGCACGCAGGTCTCGAGCGCCTCGATCGTCTGGACCGGCATCGCGTCGTCGGAGTCGACCGCGAGGGACTCGAAGAGCAGATCGCCGGCCTTGCCCTCGACGGCGCCGGCGACGCAGGTGATCGTCGCGTCGTCGGGTGTCGAAGTGGCTCCTGCCGAGGAGTAGAACTCGGTGGTGATGTCCGCGGCGATGGTGCTGCCGGGCACGCAGTCGTTGAACGCCGCCTTGATGACGTCCTGGTCCTCTTCCGGCATGGTGTCGAGATCGTCGTCGGACTCGAAGACCTCGAGCGCACGGTCCTCGCCGAAGCCCTCGACCATGGCATCGCCGAAGCACAGCGCGTCGCTGACCTCGAGCTGGAGGCCGGTCTCCTCGGCGAGGCGCTCGCCGATCTCACGGGCGACGTCACCGGAGGGAGCAGCGGTGGTCGTGGTCGTCTCGCGGGTGTCCGAGGTCGACTCGTCCTTGGCGTCGTCGCTGCCGGAGCACGCGGTGAGCAGTCCGCCGGAGAGAGCGAGCACGCCGACGAGGGCGACGGCGCCCCGACGGCGGGTGTTGTGAAGGGTGTGATCACGCATCTTCACAGCCTATGGGGTTCGACCGGCCACTCCGCGCTGGACTAGAACCATCGGATGGCCAACGTCTATTACGAAAAGGATGCCGACTCCTCGATCATCGCCGGCCGCAAGGTGGCGATCCTCGGCTACGGCTCCCAGGGGCATGCGCACGCGCTCAACCTGAAGGACTCCGGCGTGGACGTGCGCGTCGGTCTGCGTGAGGGCTCCTCGTCCCGCGCCAAGGCGGAAGAGGCCGGTCTGCGTGTGCTCGACGTCGCGGCGGCATCCGCCGAGGCCGACGTCATCATGATGCTGCTGCCCGACACCGAGATCGGCCCCATCTACGAGTCCGACGTCGCTCCGAACCTGAACGACGGCGACGCGCTGTTCTTCGCCCACGGCTTCAACGTGCGCTTCGGCTACGTCAAGGCGCCCGAGGGCGTCGACGTCGCCATGGTCGCCCCGAAGGGCCCGGGCCACCTCGTGCGCCGCACCTACACCGAGGGTGGCGGCGTGCCGTGCCTCATCGCGGTCGCACAGGACGCGTCGGGCAACGCCGAGGCGCTCGCCCTGTCCTACGCGGACGCCATCGGCGGCACCCGCGCCGGCGTGCTCGAGACCACCTTCGAGGAAGAGACCGAGACGGACCTCTTCGGCGAGCAGGTCGTGCTCTGCGGCGGTCTGACCGCCCTCGTCCAGGCAGGCTTCGAGACGCTGGTCGAGGCCGGCTACCAGCCCGAGTCCGCCTACTTCGAGTGCCTCCACGAGCTGAAGCTCATCGTCGACCTCATGTACGAGCAGGGCATCTCCGGCATGCGCTACTCGATCTCGACCACCGCCGAGTACGGCGACCTGGTCACCGGGCCCCGCATCATCAACCCGGCGGTCAAGGCCGAGATGAAGGCAGCCCTCGACGACATCCGCTCCGGCAAGTTCGCGGACGACTTCGTCACCGAGGTCCGCTCGGGCGGCGCCAACTTCGAGGCGCTGCGTCAGAAGGGCAAGGACCACCAGATCGAGCAGGTCGGTGCCCAGCTGCGCGACATGATGCCGTGGATCTCGGCCGGCAAGGTCAAGGTCGAGGACATCTCCGGCGGCGACTGAGCGACCCGCAGTGCTCTCGAAATTGCGTGAGTTGTTGTCGCTCAGCGACAGGAGCTCACGCAATTTCCGCGTCCGGGGGGAGTTCGAGTCGTGATCGTGACCGCGCCCGCGTCCTCCGCGAACCTGGGGCCGGGCTTCGACTGCCTCGGACTGGCGCTCGACCTGCCCTTCGGTCTGAGCGTCGGTGAGCGTCCCGACGACTGGCTCGCCGTCGAGCCCACGCATCCCGCCGCGCTCGCGTTCGCCGCGGCGGGCGGCAGCGGCGACGCCGAGCTGTGGTGGCGCAGTCCGATCCCTCCTGGGCGTGGCCTGGGCTTCTCGGGAGCTGCTCGTGTGGCCGGCGCGTTCCTCGCTGCCAGGGTCGCGGGCGACGACGTCGAGCCCGCTCGCCGAGCGGCCTTCGAGATCGCGACCGGGCTCGAAG
>JAFAFN010000184.1 GCA_023423475.1 Actinomycetes bacterium
CGAAGTCGAAGATGTCCTCGAGGAAGGACTTGCGCTTCTTCTTGCGCTTGTAGTCCTTGTATTCCTTCTCGTTCCGGAAGCGGGGCTCATCGCGGTACCGGTCCCGGTCGTCGTAGCGGTGCTCGTACCGCTGCTCCTGGTACTGCGGTTCCTGGTAGCGGGGCTCTTCCGGTCGCGGCGGCGCAGGAGCGCTGGCGGCGCCGACGACGCTGGGCGCTGCACGGTCGATGATCTTGTCGAGCTCGCCGCGGTCGAGCCACACGCCGCGGCACTGGGGCAGTGGTCGATCTCGATGCCTTCGCGGCTCGAGATGACCAGTTGGACGTCGTCGCAGGTGGGACAGCGCATCTCCGAACGGTACCCGGCGCTTCCCGGCGTACCCTGGCAGGCCCATGGCCGAGCACAGGATCGACGTCCCCGAGTACCTGCGACGGATCCTCGCCGCGAGGGTCTACGACGTCGCGATCGAGTCGCCGCTCGACCACGCCGCGATGCTGTCCCAGGACCTCGGCAACACGGTCCTGCTCAAGCGCGAGGACCGTCAGCCCGTGTTCAGCTTCAAGCTGCGCGGCGCCTACAACAAGATGGTCCGGCTCTCCCGTGAGCAGCTCGACCGCGGCGTCATCTGCGCATCGGCGGGCAACCACGCCCAGGGGGTCGCGCTCGCCGCTCGCCAGCTCGACTGCGAAGCGACCATCGTGATGCCCCGGACGACACCCGCGGTGAAGGTCCGTGCCGTCGAGTCGCTCGGCGCCACGATCGTGCTGCACGGCGACAGCTACTCCGACGCGGCGTCGAGGGCGCAGCAGCTGCGCTCCGACCAGGGCCTCACCTACGTGCACCCCTTCGACGATCCCGACGTGATCGCCGGGCAGGGCACCGTCGCCATGGAGATCCTGCGTCAGCACCAGGGTCGACTCGACGCCATCTTCGTGCCGGTCGGGGGCGGCGGTCTGATCGCCGGTGTGGCCGCCTACGTGAAGGCCGTGCGGCCCGAGGTCGCGGTCATCGGCGTGCAGGCGGCCGACTCCGATGCGATGGAGCGGTCGGTCGCTGCAGGACACCGGGTCGAGCTGGCCGAGGTCGGCTTGTTCTGCGACGGCACAGCGGTGAAGTCGGTGGGCGAGGAGACCTTCCGGCTCGTCGACGAACTGGTCGACGGGTTCGTCGTGGTCGACAACGACGAGGTGTCCTCGGCGATCAAGAACGTCTTCGACGACACCCGCAGCGTGCTCGAACCGTCAGGCGCGCTGTCGGTCGCCGGGGTGAAGCGCTACGTCGCGAACACCGGGGTCGAGGGGTCGACGTTCGTGGCGATCACGAGCGGCGCCAACATGAACTTCGACGGTCTCCGCTTCGCAGCGGAGCGCGCCGAGGAGCACGAGTCCCTGTTCGCCGTGACGATCCCCGAGGAGCGCGGCAGCTTCCGACGCTTCTCTGAGCTGATCGGCGACCGCTCGGTCACCGAGTTCAACTACCGGATCTCGGACCGCGACGACGCCCACGTCTTCGTCGGTCTGTCGACCTCGGACCGGTCCGAGTCACCGTCGTTGGTCGCCGAGTTCGAGCGCAACGGATTCCGGGCGATCGACCTGACCCACGACGACCTCGCCAAGGAGCACGTGCGCCACATGGTCGGCGGCCCCAGCGTGCTCGCGGACGACGAGCGGCTCTACCGCTTCCTCTTCCCCGAACGGCCGGGGGCGCTCACCCGGTTCCTGTCCGCGATGCGCACCGACTGGAACATCAGCTTGTTCCACTACCGCAGCCAAGGAGCCGACCACGGGCGAGTGCTCGTCGGACTGCAGGTCCCGCCCGACGACGAGGCGGACTTTCGGGCCTTCCTCGACGCGCTGGCGTACCCGTACACCGACGAGACCGACAACCCCGCGTACCGCCTCTTCCTCCGATAGAACCGCGCCATGCACGTCTCGATGACCGTGCCGGGTGACGACCTCACCCAGGCACGCACGATCTACCGCACCCTCGAGGAGATCGGGTACGACCGGGCCTTCTCCTTCGAGGCGAAGCACGACCCGTTCCTGCCGCTCGCCGTCGCAGGGGAGCACACCTCGAGCATCGAGTTGGGCACGGCGATCGCGATCGCGTTCGCCCGCACCCCGATGACGTTGGCGAACACCGGCTGGGACCTGCAGACGCTCACCGGCGGCCGGTTCGTCCTCGGGCTCGGCTCGCAGATCCGACCCCACATCGAGCAGCGCTACTCGATGCCGTGGTCGGCGCCCGTCGACCGCATGCGAGAGATGGTCCTGGGGATCCGGGCGATCTGGGACGCGTGGCAGACCGGCGGTGCGCTCGACTTCGACGGCGAGTTCTACACCCACACGCGGATGGTGCCGGCGTTCGATCCCGGCCCCAACCCCTTCGGCCCGCCGCGCATCTTCACCGCCGGGTTCGGTCCCCGCATGACCGCCGTCGCCGGCGAGGTGGCCGATGGCTTCCTGGTGCATCCGGTGAACACCCGACGGTCGCTCCAAGAGCTGACCCTGCCGGCGATCGCATCGGGTGCCGCTCGAGCGGGCCGCAGCCCCGACGACGTCGAAGTCGTCTGCGTGACCATCGTGGTGACGGGTCGCGACGAGCAGCAGATGGCGACGAGCCACGAGGCCGTGCGTCAGCAGCTCGCGTTCTACGGCACGACCCCTGCCTACCTGCCGGTCTTCGAACTGCACGGTTACGGCGATCTGCACCCTGAGCTCAAAGCGCTCGCCCGCGCCGGGCGGTGGGCCGAGATGGGCGGCCTCATCGACGACGAGCTCATCAGGACGATCGCGGTCGTCGGTGAGCCCCACGAGATCGCCCCGCTGATCCGCGAACGACTCGGCGGCATCTCGGACTCCGTCAGCCTGGTGAACAACCGGGCGCCCGACCCCGATCACCTCGCCGAGGTCGTCGCGGGACTGCGGGGGACGACGCGACGCACGTGATCCGAACGTCGGGCGGAGCGCCGAGACTCGACGGTGGCACGACCTGAGCGGAACGGAGC
>JAFAFN010000273.1 GCA_023423475.1 Actinomycetes bacterium
CCCTCGAGGTCCGCGACCTCGTCGTCCAGCTGCGCAGCCAGGGCGATGATGCGCTCGCACTGCCGGTCGCTGAAGACGCCGGCATGGATCTGGTGGCTCCGGTAGGGCGCTGCACCCGTTGTGGGGAGCGAAGGTCGCAGCGGCAGCGGATCCGGCATCGTCCGACCGTACCGCTCCGGGATGTCAGACTCCTTGGATGCGAATCTCCTCGAAGGTCGACTACGCCGTCCGTGCCTGCGTCGAGCTGGCCGTCCGGTCGCCGTCGCGTTCGGCGGGCGCCACCAAGGGCGAGACGCTCGGAACGGCGCAGGGCATCCCGACGAAGTACCTCGAGAACATCCTCTCGGAGCTCCGGCGCTCCAGCCTGGTCGGGTCCCAGCGCGGGTCCGAGGGCGGCTACTGGCTGGCCAGACCCCCGGCGGAGATCTCGATCGCGGACGTCATCCGCGCGGTCGAGGGCCCGATGGCCGACGTGCGCGGCGAGGCCCCCGAGGAGCTGGAGTACGACGGGCCGGCCAAGCCGCTCGAACGTGTCTGGCTGGCGACGCGGGCGACCCTGCGCAGCGTCCTCGAGGAGGTCTCCCTCGAGGAGGTGGCCGAGGACCGGTTGCCCGACGTGGTCGATCGGCTGCTCGAGGATCCGGGGGCCTGGTCCCGACGCTGATCGGTCACCCCTCGGCCGATGGACCCTTCGTGCCGGTGTTCCGGTACGGGCAGTGGCGGCAGCCGCTGTCACAGCAGCTGCCGCGTGCCAGGTGGTGCGCCTCGGTGAACACCAGGTAGCCCGTCGCCGGGTCGACGTAGGTACCGGCGCCGTCCGCGACGGCCTGCCGATGCGCGTCGGCCCACGGCTCCTCGGCGTCACAGGGCCCGCCCACGCCGTCGCTCAGTCGGCGCTGTAGAAGACGGTCTTGGACTCGGTGTAGTGGTCCAGCGCGCTCACCCCGAGCTCACGTCCGATGCCCGAGCGCTTGAAGCCGCCGAAGGGCAGCTCGTAGCGGACGCTCCGGTTCGTGTTCACCGACATCACACCGGTGCGGACCGCCGCGCTGACGCGCATGGCGCGGCCGACGTCCCGGGTCCACAGGGTGCCGGACAGGCCGTACTCGCTGTCGTTGGCGATGCGGATCGCCTCGACCTCGTCGTCGAAGGGGATGACGGTGAGCACGGGCCCGAAGATCTCTTCGCGGGCGATGCGCATCGTGTTGTCGACTCCCGCGACGACCGCCGGGGACAGGAACCAGCCGGGTCCGCTCGCCTCGCCGCCGCAGACGACCTCGGCGCCCTCGCCGCGGCCGATCTCGAGGTACTCGAGGCTGGTGGCCCGCTGGCCCTCGGAGATCATCGGGCCGATCTCGGTCGTGTCGTCCGACGGTGCGCCGACGCGCAGCTGCTGGGTGCGCGTCGCCACCCCGGCGACCACCTGGTCGTAGACCGAGCGCTCGACGAGCAGTCGGCTGCGGGCACAGCAGTCCTGGCCGGCGTTCGCGAACACCGAGTACGGGATCGCATCGATTGCCTGGTCGAGGTCCGCGTCGGCGAAGACGATCGCGGCGGACTTCCCGCCGAGTTCGAGCGAGACCCTGGTCATGTTGTCCGCGACGCGACGCAGGATGCCCGCACCGGTGCTGGAGTCGCCGGTGAAGGAGATCTTGTCGACCCGGGGGTCGCCGACGAGGGCGTCGCCGACGGTCGCGCCGGGGCCGGGCAGCACCGACACCGCCTCGGGCGGCACACCGGCCTCGACGAGGACGGAGCCCAGCAGCAGCGCCGACAGCGGGGTCAACGACGCGGGCTTGATCACGACGGGGTTGCCCGCCGCGAGTGCCGGAGCGAGCTTCCAGGTCGCGATGAGCATCGGGAAGTTCCACGGCACGATCAGGCCGCAGACGCCGACCGGGACCTTCATCACGACACCGAGACCGGCGTCCTGGGTCGGCACGACCGAGCCGTGGTGCTTGTTGGCCGCACCGGCGTAGAACTCGAAGACGTCGGCCATCGCGTTGGCCTCCCAGCTGGCGTCGTCGATGGTGTGGCCGGCGTCGAGCACCTCGAGCTGGGCGAACTGCTCGGACCGCTCGCGGATGAGCGCCGAGACGGCCAACAGGACGTGCCCGCGGTCGGTGGCGCTCACCGAGGACCAGACCGCCGAGTCGAACGCGCCACGTGCGGCGCGCAGCGCGGCGTCGAGGTCCTCGGCGCCGGCCTTCGAGACCTCGCAGATGGCGTCGCCGGTCGACGGGTCGTAGGTGGTGAACGTCTCGCCTGCTGCGGCGGCGACGTGCTCACCGCCGATGATGAGCCGGGCGTCGGGGAGTTGATGCATGGCGGGCAGTGTAGGGACCGCTGAGCATGGCTACTGTGCCCGTGCCCACCGGCGCCGCGACCTGCTCGTCCGCCCGGGCACACCCCCACCACGACGGGCCAGGCGACGCCGACGGCCCCGCACAGGAACAGGTCAGAACATGTCTCGACTCGACGGCAAGGTGAGCCTCATCACCGGCGCATCCGCAGGACTCGGCCGTGTGGCCGCCGAGCTCTTCGCCCGAGAGGGCTCCAGGGTCGTGGTCGCAGACCTGAGCGACGGCGCCGAGGCCGTCGATGCCATCCGCTCCGCGGGTGGCGAGGCCAGCTACGTGCCGTGCGACGTCGGCGACGAGGACTCGGTGCGTGCCGCGGTGCAGCACGCCGTCGACACCTTCGGTGGGCTGCACGTGCTCTACAACAACGCGGGTGTGTCCCTCGGCGACGACGACGGACCGGAGAACACGTCGGTCGAGGTGTGGGACACCACGTTGAAGGTCAACGTCACGGGTCTGGCGCTCGGCTGCAAGTACGGCATCCCCGCCATGCGCGACACCATCGTCGCGATGCCGGCGGACCCGGACGCGGCGATCGCACCCAGCGCGTCGATCATCAACGTGGCGAGCTTCGTGGCGCACCTGGGCGCGGCGACGCCGCAGATCGCCTACACGGCCTCGAAGGGCGCCGTGCTGTCGATGACGCGTGAGATCGCCGTCATCTACGCACGCCAGGGCATCCGTGCGAACGCGCTGTGCCCCGGCCCGGTGCTCACGCCGCTGCTGGCGAAGTACCTCTCGGACGAGGAGAAGCGTCAGCGTCGCCTGGTCCACATCCCGATGGGCCGCTTCGGCGAGGCCGTCGAGATCGCCAACGGTGCGCTGTTCCTCGCCTCGGACGAGTCGTCGTTCATGACCGGGCAGTCGCTGCTCGTCGACGGCGGCATCACCGCGGCCTACACCACCCCGGTCTGACGCCAGGACATAGGGG
>JAFAFN010000447.1 GCA_023423475.1 Actinomycetes bacterium
TACTGCAACTACTTCACCCTCAGGTCCATCTGGGAGAGCGGATGCCGAGGGTCATCCGGGACATGGAGAGGCGATCATCATGGGATCAACGCGCACCGCGGTGCCCACGCGTGCCGCGACGGGCCACGCCACCTTGCAGCGGAGCCGAACGGTCCTCGCAGCCGTCGCACTGCTGACGATCGGATGTACCGCCGCGGCGTGTGGGCCCCAGCCGTCCACACCAGAGGGTCCACACCCACGTCTGCTGAGCGCACGGCTGCTCGACGGCGCGTTCGAACTGACCTGGGCGCCGAGTGTCGACGGCCTCTCCCACGGCTACGAGCTGCAGTACATGACCTCGACCACGCCATGGACGACGTTCGCGTCGACGACCGACTCGACCGTCGTGTTCGACGAGGTCGAACCGAAGGTGCTCTTCTCGTTCCGGGTCCGTGACCGTGTCGACGGCCAGCCGTGGAGCCCGCAGATCACTGCTCGCTACGTCGAGCCCGAACTGCCGGTGATCCGTATCGACACCACGAACGCCGCACCGATCCTCGACCGCGAGAACTACGTGCGGGCGGCGATGACACTCGACCCGAATGGCTCGGAGTTCGCTCCCTACAGCGGCACGCTCGACATCCGTGGCCGCGGCAACAGCACCTGGCTCGCGCCGAAGAAGCCCTACCGGCTGCGACTCGACACCAAGGCCGCACTCATGGGCATCGCGTCGAACCGGCACTGGGTGCTGCTGGCGAACTGGTCCGACAAGTCACAGCTCCGCTCCTACGCAGCCGGCGAGGTCGCACGATCGACCGACCTCTCGTTCACGCCTCAGTACCGCCACGTCGAGGTCATCCTCAACGGGAGCTACCAGGGCGTGTACCAGCTCACCGAACAGATCCGCAGCGGCGGTGATCGCGTGGACATCGAGGAGATGGGCCCCGAGGACAACGCCGGGATCGAGCTCACCGGCGGCTACCTGATGGAGATCGACTCCCGACTGGAGATCAACAACGAGCCGGGCTTCCGCACGTCGCGCAACGTCCCCGTCGTGATCAAGGAGCCGGATCCGATGACCACCGAACAGCGCAACTACATCCGCGGCCACATCAACACCTTCGAGGCCGCGCTCTTCGGTCCGAGCTACACCGATCCGACGCTCGGCTATCGCCCCTACCTCGACGTCGAGGCCTACATCGACCACTACTTGGTGCACGAGCTCGCGAGGAATCAGGACACCTTCTACTCCAGCACCTTCCTGTCCAAGGAGCGCGGCGACGACCGCCTGGTGTTCGGGCCGATGTGGGACTTCGACCTGTCGATGGGCAGCTTCGACCACCCGAGGACCCTCGAGGCCACCGGCTGGCAGCACCGCGACCTCGGCCCGTACACCGCACGTCTGATGACCGACCCGGCCTTCGCCGCCCAGGTCGTCGAACGTTGGAACGCGCTGGCGGCCGACATCGCCGGGCTGCCGGCAGAGCTCGAGGCCCTCGGCGACTCGCTGCAACCCGTCATCGCCAACGATGCCGCCCGTTGGGGCTACCAGCTCCGCGAGGATCAGCAGCCGTCCTACATCGCCACCTGGCTCGGAACCCGTGCCAGCTGGATGAGCACGACGCTCGGCGGCGCGGGCAGCTGATCACCTCTTGCAACTGCGCTCCGCAAGCAATACCTTGCCTCGGGTCCAGCTGGGAGAGCGGATGCCGAGGGTCATCCGGGACTGGGAGCGAAAAGACCATGGGATCGACGCGCGCAACGGGCCACGGCCCGACGTCCGCACCATCGACGCCGCGTCGTCGACGTTCGACCGGACGAGTGGGAGCTGCCGTCCTGGCGGTCCTCGCACTCTCCATGATCGCCGCGGCGTGCGGCACGCCGCCGGGGACGCCGTTGCCACCGCACCCCCGCCAGCTCACCGCACGCGTCGCCGACGGAGCCATCGACCTGTCCTGGGCGCCGAGCGTCGACGGGCTCACCCACGGCTACGAGGTGCAGTACATGACCTCGACCACGCCGTGGACCACCTTCGCGTCACCCACCGACCCGAACGTCAGCTTCCACGACGTCGAACCCAAGGTGCTGTTCTCCTTCCGGGTCCGTGACCGCGTCGTCGGTCAGCCGTGGAGCCCGCAGATCACGTCGCGCTACGTCGAACCGCAGCTGCCGGTGCTCCGCATCGACACCACCAACGCGGCCCCGATCCTGGATCGTGAGAACTACGTGCGGGCGACCATGACGCTCGACCCCAACGGCTCCGAGTTCGCCCCGTACTCCGGGACGCTCGACATCCGCGGTCGGGGTAACAGCACCTGGATGGCACCGAAGAAGCCGTACCGACTGCGACTCGACACCAAGTCCGCGCTCATGGGCATCGCGTCGAACCGACACTGGGCCCTGCTGGCGAACTGGTCGGACAAGTCGCACCTCCGCTCGTACGCCGCCGCCGAGATCTCCCGGGCGACCGACCTGTCGTTCACCCCCGAGTACCGCCACGTCGAGGTCTTCCTCAACGGCAGCTACGAAGGCGTGTACCAGCT
>JAFAFN010000476.1 GCA_023423475.1 Actinomycetes bacterium
CAACAAGGGATGGGTCGAGGCGATGGTCAGCCCGTGCAGCGCCTGCGCGGCACGCAGCGGGTCGGTGCGAAGCTGCGCGGCGTCCGGCTCGAACACCGCGGCCAGCGCGGCGAGACGGGCCCTGGCACGTTCGTCGGTGCCGTCCCCCTTGCCGGGAGCGACGCGAGGACCCAGTGCCGCCGCCATGGCGAAGACCTTGGCCATCCGCGCCCTGACGACGTCGACGGCGATCTCGAGGCGCTCAGCGAGCGGGAGCGACCGGTCGATGTCGTCGAGGGCATCGATCAGCGACGTCACCTCGGTGATCGACTCGACCACGGCGTCGATCAGGGCGTCCTTGTCGGGGAAGACCCGGAAGATCGTGCCTTCGGCGATGCCGGCCGCATCGGCGATCTGCTTGGTCGTCGCGCCGGCGCCATGAGCCAGCAGCAGCGGTTCTGCCGCGGTGACGATCCGCGCCCGACGTTCTTCGGGCGGCAGTGCTTCGGCGCGGGCCCGGGGGCTCCGCTGCGCCGTGGGGGTCGGATCGGGCACCTCGGCACGCTACCACTCGAATGAGTGAGCACTCACTCATTCGACAGTTGCGTGCGAACGTACTGACGAATCGTTAAGATGCGGCGACGACCTGTTCGTCGGGAGGGCCGTGATGGGGCACCCTCCCGACGAACGGTTATCGCTTCGGGACGGACGGCGGGACGGACCTCAGGCCCAGGAGCTCACGCGTTGCGCGGCAGCTCGGAGAACGGCACGTTCTTGGTGTCGCCGGGCTCCTTGGGCAGTCCGAGCACCCGCTCGCCGATGATGTTCCGCTGGATCTGGTCGGTGCCGCCGTAGATCGGCGGGCCCTGGGCCCAGAGGGCGATGCTGGTCACCATCGCCCCGAACGGGTTGCCGGTGGCGTCGTCGATGGCCTGCTTCTGGTCGTCCTTGTACGCGTGCAGCATGCCGGCGGGGCCGATGATGCGCAGACCGACGTCACGGGTGAGCCGCATGATGTCGCTCATGCCCAACTTGGCGAGGTTGCCGAAGCCGGGGATGTCCTGGCCGGCCTTCTTGGCGGCCTTCAGACGCAGGTTGTTGAACCGGCCGATCTCACCCAGGGTGTGCAGCTTCATGAGGTCCTGGCGGATCGAGGCGTCCTCGATCGCGCCGTTGCCCTTGGCGAGGTCGATCAGCAGCTTGGACCCGATGCCACCGACCGGCGCGCCGCCGCTGCTGGCCTTCTTCTTCTTGCCCGGTGCGGCGACGAAGTCACCCGCACGACGGTCGAGCTGCTTCGCGATGGTGCCCGGCGTCGCCGAGCCCGCGGCGGCGGACCCACCGCCGCTGCCCAGACCGGAGCGCTCGTGCATGAGGGTGGTGTTGGCCACCGCCCAGCCGTTGCCGCGCCCACCGATGATGGCGTCGTCGTTCACCTTGCCGTCGGTGATGAACACCTCGTTGAAGAGTGCGTGACCGGTCATCTCGACCAGCGGTCGCACCTCGACACCCGGCTGGTGCATGTCGAACGCGAACCACGTGATGCCGCCGTGCTTGGGCACGTCGGGGTCGGTCCGGGCGATCAGCATGCCGAGATCGGCGTTGTGACCGAACGACGTCCACACCTTCTGGCCGTTGATCGTCCACTCGTCGCCGTCGAGCTCGGCCTTGCAGGTCAGGCCGGCCAGGTCGGAGCCGGCGCCGGGCTCGCTGAAGAGCTGGCACCACGCCCTCTGGCCGGTCACGATGTCGCGCACGTACAGGTCGATCTGCTCCTGCGTGCCGTGGGTGGCGATGGTGGGCGCCGCGAGCAGCAGTCCCAGGCCACCGGGTGCGGAGAGGGCGCCGTGGGCGGCGATCTCGGACTGCACCCGCACGGCGTCGTTGCGCGACAGGCCACGTCCGTAGGCGTTGGTGGGGAGCCCGGGTGCCGACCAGCCGGCCAGCCCGAGGCGCTGCCACCACTCCCCCACGGTCACTTCCGGATCCCAGTTCTCCTCGAGCCAGGTGCGGAGCTCGTCGACGATGTCGTCGCTGCCCGCGATGGTTCCGGTGGTCTCACTCACGCTCTTCGTTCCCCCTGTGTCGAAAGGTCTGCTGGACCGGTCGTCCCGTCGTGCTCACTTCGCCGCGTCGGCGGCGACCGCGTCGAGGGAACCGTACTCCTCGGTGGTGTCGGTCCAATTCTCGAACTGGATGATCCCGATGTCGGTGAAGCGGTCCCGCAGCCAGCCGTCGCCGGCGTCGAGGATGCCGAGCTTGCGGCAGTTCGGGACGATCTTCGAGAACAGCATGTTCTGGAAGAGCTCGTTGCCCTCGTTGTTCTCCTCCATGTACGGGATGATCGCCTTGGGGTCGACACCCATCCGCTCCCAGACGTCCTGCGCGAAGAAGCGGTTGCGCAGCTGCAGGGCGGCCTCGAAGGCGAACTCCTGACGCTCCTGGATCTCGGCCGCGTTCAGCTCCTGGTAGTACTCCTGCAGCGACAGCACGCCGAAGGCGACGTGGCGGGCCTCGTCGCTCATGACGTAGCGCAGCAGCTTCTTGAGCAGCGGCTCCTGGGTGAGCATGTGCATGAAGCCGAAGGCGGCAAGCGCCAGGCCCTCGACCATGATCTGCATGCCCAGGTAGGTGATGTCCCAGCGGCCGTCGTCCACGATGTCGTCGAGCAGCGAGCCGAGCTGCGGGCTGATCGGGTACGTGCCGCCCAGCTTGTCCTCGGCGTAGCGGGCGAAGACCTCGACGTGGCGGGCCTCGTCCATCACCTGGGTCGCCGCGTAGTACTTCGCGTCGATCCACGGCACCGTCGAGGTGATCAGCCCGGTGCACACCAGGGCGCCCTGCTCGCCGTGCAGGAACTGCGACATCATCCACTTCTGCATCTCGACGGCGAACTCGGCCCACTCCTTGTCGCCCCACTTGCTCACCGGCGTGCCCGGCTGGTCGCGCAACGTGCCGAAGCGACTGGTCGCCGCGGCGAGCTCCGGGCCGAGCTGCTCGAGGTCGACCACCGTGTCCCAGTCCAGGTCGGTCGAGCCGTTCCACTGCGAGGTCTTGGCCTTCTCGTAGAGCTTGACCAGGGCCGGCCGGCTGCGGCGGTAGTCCCAGGTCATCAGCACGTCGCTGTTGAGCTCGATGGTGTGCACGATCTCGTCGAGATCGTCGCGCTCCATCACGATGTTCTCCGGCGCGTTGACGTCGGTGACGGTCATGTCGGTTCCCCCTGGCTTGGCTGGTCTGGATGGTCTGGCTCGTCTGGCTGGCTCGGCTGGTCTGAACTGCCGGGCTGCACGGCGGCGAGCATGTGCTCGATGACGTCGGCCCACTCGTCCGCGCCGACGGGATCGAGCCCGAGCGCGTCGGCGACCATCGACCCGAAGCCGACGATCGTGGTGAAGCGGGTCAGTGCCGCCGGGTCGATCCGGTCGTCCACCTGCCCGTCGCGCTGCCCCCGCTCGATCAGGTCACGGCGCTGGCGCTCGCTCTCGGACACCGACACCGTCAGCGCCTTCGCGACGTCGACGTCGCGACGGGTCGCGACGATGATCTCCATGATCGGCCCGCTCAGCAGGTGGCTCCGCTCGGGCAGCCGGACGCCGAGTCGACGGAAGACCTCGATCGCCGAGAGCGACGGCTCTGCACCGATCAGGTCCGTGAAGGTGTCCGGACCCTGCTCGCCGATCGCCGCGGTGAGCAGGTCGGCCTTCGAGTCGAAGTGGTTGTAGATGGCCCCGGTCGTGACGCCGGCCTCTCGGGCGATCTCGGCAACGCGGGTGCCGTCGTAGCCGCGTGCGGCGACGACCCGCATGGCGGCGGCGAGCAGCTGGGTCCTCGTCTCGTCGGAGCTGACCCCTGCACGGCGTCCCATGCGAAGAATCATAACAACTGTTCATTTGATTGTCGACCCACTCGCTGGTCGACCGGCCGAGGCTCTACCGGGATTGGTGACGTCGTCACCCGGGTATCTCCCTGTCACCGACGCCCTCCCCCGTGGGCCGACGAGAGGACCCGACGTGACGAACGAGACGAACGAGACGAACGACCGCACCGATGACGAGCCCGACCTGCGTCAGCGCCTCCACTCGGCGACCGGCGACCGCGAGGCCGAGGCGAAGGCACTCGCAGATCGGACCGACGTCGACCTGGACGCCGCACGTGAGGCGGTGAACCGGGCCCACGGCAACAGCACCACGCGGGTCCGCACCGCCGAGGAGGAGGCCACCGCCGAGGACGCCGAGCGGGTCCAGCGGGAACGTTCCTGACGGGTCGTCAGATCACGGCGGTCTCCGGTACGGTCCACGACACGTCGATCGAGGGGGCTGTCCGACCATGAGGTTCTGTTTCGCCGAGGCGATGACCGATCCCGCCTTCTACGCGCCGCTGGCGCAGGCGGCCGAGGAGGCGGGGTTCGACTCGTTCCTGATCCCCGATTCGGTCGCCTACCCCGAGGAATCGGACTCCCTGTACCCGTTCAACCCGGATGGCTCCCGCGAGTTCCTCGACGGCAAGCCGTTCCTCGAGCCGTTCGCACTGATCTCCGCGCTCGGCATGGTGACCGAGCGCATCCGCTTCACCATCTCGGTGCTGAAGCTGCCGATCCGCCACCCGTTGCACGTGGCGAAGCTGGCCTCCAGCGCTGCGGTCCTGTCCGACAACCGACTGACACTCGGTGTCGGCGTGAGCCCGTGGCCCGAGGACTTCGAGATCACCGGGACGCCGTGGGCACGCCGGGGCAAGCGCATGGACGAGAGCATCGACGTGCTGCAGGGCCTCCTGAGCGGCGAGTTCACCGAGTACCACGGCGAGGCGTGGGACATGCCATCGGTCAAGATCGCACCGGTGCCGTCCGAGCCGATCCCGCTGCTCGTCGGTGGCCACTCCGACGCGGCGCTTCGGCGCGCCGCCCGACTCGACGGATGGATCCACGGTGGCGGCGAGCACGACGACCTGCCGACGATGATCGCCCGGCTGCACGAGCTGCGCGCGGAGTCCCCCAGGGCCGGCGAGCCGTTCGAGATCCAGGTGATCAGCGCGGACGCCTACAGCGTGGACGGTCTGCGCCAGCTCGAGGAGCAGGGTGTCACCGAGGTGATCGTTGGGTTCCGCTGGCCCTACGAGGTCGGCCCCGACCAGCAGCCGCTCCAGGAGAAGATCGACCACCTGTGCCGTTACGCCGAGGGCACCATGGCCGCCTTCAAGGGCTGACGACAGGCCCCGGACGCGGATCAGCCGACCCGACGACGTCGGGCCGGCCGATCAGGAGCGACTGGCGTCGCGGTTCAGGTGGTCCCGATCACTCGGGGATGCAGTTCTCGTTGATCCAGTCGGAGACCTTCTCGGAGGCGTTGGCGAGATCGTCCGAGCTGAATCCCTGCATCAGCTCGCCGGCCTCTGCGGAGGCCTGGGCGTCGCCGGCCTTGATCGCGTCCCAGTCGACCTTGTCCGCAGATGCTGCGAGCTCGGCGTAGCCGTCCGCGAGCGCCGAGAGGTCCGACGCGATGGCGTCAGGGGCCTTCTCCTCGGCAACCGCGAGTGCATCGGCGAAGGCCTTGAACTGCGGAGCGGGGTTCGAGCCGTCGGTGAAGGACGCCATCATCCCCTGCACGTCGAGACTGGTGAAGGCCTCCTGCAGCTCGGCGCACTCGGGGGTGACACCCGGAACCACCGAGCCACCACCGGAGTCCTCGGTCGTCGTGGTCTCGTCCGAGGATTCCTTCTCGGTCGTGTCGCTCGCCTTCTCGGTGGTCGTGGTGTCCGACGCGTCGTCGCTGCTGCAGCTGCTCACGAAGAGGGTGAGTGCTGCGAGCACTGCGAGCGGCGTGAGCAGATGGCGCTTGGTCATGGAACGGCTCCTGTGATCGGGGTTGGATCCTCCCTCGCCTCCGACCCTATCCACGCTGGTTGACGCTTCCGACGCCCCGCGCTCAGCGCCGAGCGCTCTCGACGGCGATCCGATCGATCAGGTCGAAGGGGATGCCAGCGCGGTACGGGAACTTCACCGTGTCCTTCCCGCTGCGCAGTGGGCCAACCTGCTCCTCGAGCTCGCCGTCGAAGCGGGGCACGTCGTGCAGGCTCAGGTGCTTCGCCCAACCGGCGAAGTACAGGGGGCGGCCGGTGGGCAGCCGGTACGCCGGCATCCCGTAGGCGATCGACTCGACCGCCTGCGGCACCGCATCGAGGATCCGTCGACGGACCTCGGCGAGGTCGCCGCGGTGGCCCTCGGGCTGGGCGGCGATGTACTGCTCGACCGACTCGGGTGGCTCACTCATTGGCTGCACTGGCCAGGATCATGACGATGAAGCTATCGGGGCGTGGGACCTGCAAGGGTGGGCGGATGACCGACGGCGATGCACTCCCGAGGCCGACCGAGCTGCCCGATGACGTCACGCTGCAACGGGTCACGGACGTCTTCGACGTCGACACCGTGCCGGCAGGTCTGCTGCGCGCCCACCAGGTCGCGTCGGGTGTCTGGGGCCGACTCGTGGTCGTAGACGGGACGGTGCGTTTCGTGTGGGAGGACGACCCGGACCACCCCGTCGAGCTCGTCGGGGGCGACACGCTCGTGGTGCCGCCCCTGCGACGCCACCACGTCGAGCTCGGCGGCGACGCACGATTCCACGTCGAGTTCCACCGCTGAACCTGCTGGACGTCACCCTGGCGGGCGCGAGTTCTGCGCGTTCGGGACATCCCGATGGGTGCCGGCGACGGGCACCATGACGTGGACGGTTGCCACCCGAGCGGGTGGGTCACCTCGAGGGGCAGGTGGGTCGGGCTGCGGAACGCGAGCGAGGTCTTCCACTCGAGGTGACGCTCGTCGACCTCGTAGGACCCGAGCACTCCGAGGATGGCGGGGAGGGCGACGGACAGCTCGAGCCGTGCGAGGGCTGCGCCGATGCAGTGGTGGATGCCGTGTCCGAATGTGCGGCGAGATCTCAGAGGCCGGGGGGGTGTCCGGACTGGGGCCGGCTTCCAAAGGGTCCGACGGATGGCAAGCGACGGTCGAAGACGACGGAGCCCCTGCCGTGGCAGGGGCTCCGGATGGTGGGCGTACACAGACTTGAACTGTGGACCTCTGCCGTGTGAAGGCAGCGCTCTAGCCAGCTGAGCTATACGCCCGTGAGGGCGACACTGTAGCGGCGCCCGGAGGTCCCGGCGAACGAGCAGCGCCGGAAGCGCCCGACACGGCTCACTCCGAGGCCGACGCGGATCCCGCGGTCGCCGGGTCGCCGCCCTGGAGCTGGAACGAACCGGGACGGCCCAACAGATAGCCCTGACCGAGGTGCACTCCGGCCTCGACGAGGACCCACCGCTCCTCGTCGGTCTCGACGCCCATCGCGATGACCTGACAGCCGTGCTCCTCGGCGAAGACGACCAGCGTGCCCACGAGTGCTTGTCGGGCGGCGTCGATCGCGATGCCGGTGACCGTCGTCCGGTCCAGCTTCATGAACGCGGGCTGCAGCGAGTCCACCAGGGCGAGGCTGTCGTAGTCGCCACCGGCGTCGCTCACCGCGAGGGTCACGTTCGGCGGCATGGTCGCCGCCCACTCGATCGGATCCGCGTGCGCATCGACGACGACCTGGCGCGACGCCACGGACAGCGCGGCGGCGAGCTCCTCGGGGTGACCGGCCAGGGCGCTCGACACGTTCACCGACACCCAGACCTCTCGTGGCAGTCCTTCGGCCGCGCTGAGCGCGGCGCGGATGAGCGCGGCGTCGAGCTCCACCGCGCGGTCGTCGTGCTCCGCCTCGGCGAGCACGACATCCGGGCGACGTCCGTCGACGAACCTCGTCAGGGCCTCGAAGCCGACGGTCTCGTCGGTCACCAGATCCCGGATCGGCTGGAAGACCGTGAAGAAGTCGATGCCGTCGAAGGAGTTCGACGACACCGGCAGCGCGGGCTCCAGAGCGGTCCCCGTGGGCATGGCGCTCGCACGTCGCGACAGCGGCTGGCGGCGCGGCCGCTGCTCGATCACCGCCGTCTCGGATGCGTCGGTGGTGCCGTAGTAGAGGATCGACGCCCAGTCGCTCACCGGGACCGGCCTGCCGCCCGCCGCTGCGGCCGACACGGCGACCGGGTCGGGAGTCACCTGCTTCGGTGGCACGGGGCGGTACAGCCAACCGCGGAACTGCGTCCACAGATCGACGACGTACGCGCCGAGCCCGATGAAGGCCACGACCGCATACAGGGTCAGCGACGCGTTGAGCGTCGCGTAGACCAGGTTCTCCCAGCGTGAGAGCCGGATGTCGATCACGATCGTGTACGTCGCGAACGCGATGAGCAGGAAGGGTGCCAGCACGTAGACCGCGCTCGCCGTCGTGCGGTCACGCACCTTCGGGGTGCGCTTGAACGCGCTCTTCTCCCCCGTCACGAGCTGCAGCATCGAGGCGAAGCTGCCCGAGAGGTTGACGGCCAGCAACATGAGGTTGAAGCCGTCGATCCGGAACACGGCGGATCGCTTGTAGTCGCAGTAGCGCAGATCGCTCGCCATCATGAAGAAGTACGGCAGGGCGACGAGCAGCAGGATCGGGTTCAACAACCCGCTGTTGAACGGATAGCACAGCGTGATCAGCAGGCAGACCGACGACCAGAAGATCGACGCCATGTAGTTGATCCGGAGGAACACCTCGCCGAAGCGGTTCTGCTCGCCCCTGGCACGTCTCGCCTTGGACTGCCGCCACAGCTTGGACAGGATGAGCAGCCCGCCGTTCGCCCAGCGCTGACGCTGGATGCACAGCGATCCGAAGTCCGGCGGGGTCGCCGAGTACGCCAGACGCTCGGGGTAGTTGTAGAGCCGCCAGCCGTGTTCGCCGAGGTCGATGGTCGACTCGGTGTCCTCGATGACGGTGCGGTCCTGGATGTAGCGACGGACCTCCCACTCGCCGACGTAGTCGATCTCGCAGATGTCCTCGAGCGCCTTCTTGCGGAGGATCGCGTTCGCGCCGACCCAGAACGTGGCGTCGTAGTGGGTGAGGCCCTGGTGCACGATATGCTGGAGGTCGGTCGTGGCACCAGCGATGCGCTCGATGCGGGTCGAGGCACCCGGATAGGCGCTGTACGGCGTCTGCGCGACGCCGACGTCCTTGAAGCCGCTCTGCTCCATCAGCAGCAGGATCCTGGCGGCGTACTCGGGCAGCAGCACGCTGTCGGCGTCGAGGGTCAGCACGTACTCGGTGTCGGGGATGGTCAGGTCCCGCGGTGCGGGCCGAGCCGGCGACCAACGCGGTGCCGAGCGGGGTGACGACCTCTCGGTAGCTGGCCCCCATGAGACCGATGTAGCTGTTGAGGTTCATCGCCTTGTTCGGCGCGTGCGACAGCGACACGTACTGCTTGCGCTCCAAGCTCGTGAGCTCGGCCCGGAAGGTGTTGACCAGGCGTCGGTTCAGCTGACGCATCCTGCGCATCGGCAGCACCGCGCCCTCTGCCGCCGCGGCATCCACCGCGGTGGCGATGACATCGAGGTCGTCCGCGAGTGCGCCGATCACGTACTCGACGAAGAAGGTGTCGGAGTGGTCGACGATCTCGTGGCCGTCGGCGAGGTCGCGGAGCCACTGCACCGCGACGCGGTAGTGCTCGGCGATCACACGCATGTCGTCGAGTCCCGGTGCGCCACCCGCGTCGATCGCGGCGTCGAAGTCGTCCGCCGCGGCCTCGAAACGTCGGTACGGCACGTCGAGCTGCGCCTGGAGCGACGCAGGCGTCGCACGCGACTGGGCGAGCAGCTCGGCGGCACCGCGTGAGGTGGGCTCGGGC
>JAFAFN010000505.1 GCA_023423475.1 Actinomycetes bacterium
AGCAGCTGCAGCGTCGGGTTGATGAAGGCGATCGGGATCGTCACGGTGAAGAGGATCGCGGGGGAGAGCGAGCACCGGATCTCCCAGCGGCGACCCGCGGGCAGCGCCGGATCGACCAGCAGGTCACGCTTGTAGGCCTGCCAGAGCATGATCGACTCGATCGTGCTGATCGCGGACATGTTGAGGGCGAAGAGCGCCACCGAGATGGGGTTCTGCTCGTACTCGCCGATGAGTGACGTCGGGAACGGCAGCAGCGCGACGAATCCCAGGTACGCCAGGTTGATCGTGATCAGCCGTGGGTCGATCGCCTTGAGTCGTCCGAAGAACGAGTGGTGTGCCGCCCAGTACCGAGCGAGCAGCAGGAAGCCGACGAAGTAGGCGACCAGCTTCGGCACCAGGTCGTTCAGCGCCTCGAGCATGACCCGGGGTGAGTCCTGGGGCGATGGCAGGTCGTCGATCCGCAGATCGAGGGCGAGCAGGGTCAGCGCGATCGCGTAGACGGCATCGGAGAAGAACGCGACGCGGTCGAACTCCTGTCCGCTGTCACGTCGCCAACGCCGATGACGACGCGCCGTCGCCCACGTGGTCGTGTCCGGAGACCGTTCGTGCTCGTCGGATGTGCCTTCCACCCCGGTGAATCTAGTGAGACCCGACGAGTGCGCCGACGATCCCGACCACGCCCGCCGACCCGCCCGCCGACCCGCCCGCCGACCGCCCGGGGACCGGTCCCCGGGTGGTCCCCGGCTCGGTGTCACCGCTGCGTCCTATCGTGGCTGCACCAGCTCTCGGGCCGGCTCGCAGCACGCGCTGCCCCGATCGTTCCCCTCCCGAACGAGGAGCTGCCGTGCTCTCCCACGTCCCGTCCGCGACCCTGCTCGGTGTCCAGGGCCATCCCGTCAGGGTCGAGGTCCACGTCTCGAAGGGCCTGCCCAGCCTCGCCGTCGTGGGCATGCCCGATGCGTCGTGTCGAGAGGCCCGCGACCGGGTGAGGGCGGCGATGCTGTCCTCTGCGCTCGAGTTCCCCCAGCAGCGGGTCGTGGTCAACCTGGCGCCCACCGACCTGCGCAAGGTCGGGGCCGGCCTCGACGTCGCGATCGCGGTGGCGCTGCTCGTCGCGAGCGGACAGCTGCCCGAGCGGGCGGTCGAGGGCTTCGCCTTCGTCGGCGAGCTCGGTCTGGACGGCGCGCTGCACCCGGTCGTGGGTGCGTTGTCGCTCGTCGATGTGCTCGATGGCTCGATCCCGGTGGTGCCGGTGGCGAATGCGGACGAGGCTCGGCTCGTGCGTCCCGACAGCAGGTCGGTCCGGACCCTGGGCGACCTGGTCGAGGTGCTCAAGGGAGAGGGAGCCTGGGCCACGCCGTCGCCACGCGACGACGGGCCTGCGTGGTGCGCCCCGACGGTCGACCTCGCCGAGGTGCAGGGCCACGTGACCGCCCGCGCCGCGCTCGAGGTCGCGGCGGCCGGTGGCCACCACGTGCTGATGGTGGGTCCGCCCGGCGCGGGCAAGACGATGCTTGCCGAGCGCCTGCCGACGTTGATGCCCGACCTGTCCGAGCGAGATGCCCTCGACGTGTCGCGGGTCCACTCCGCCGCGTCGTCGTTCCGCGCCGAGTTCGGCCTCATGCACCGGCCTCCGCTGCGGGCGCCGCACCACACGGCCTCGCTGGTCGCACTGGTGGGTGGTGGCACCTCGGTCATGCGGCCGGGGGAGGTGTCGCTCGCCTCAGGGGGCATCCTGTTCCTCGACGAGCTCGGCGAGTTCCCGGCGTCGCACCTCGACGCGCTCCGCCAACCGCTCGAGTCGGGCGAGATGCGCATCTCGAGGGCCGCGACCAGCGTCACCCTGCCCGCTCGGTTCCTGCTCGTCGCGGCGACGAACCCGTGCCCGTGCGGGGTCGGACGGTGGGGCGAGTGCCGCTGCGGCCCGGCGGCGATCGACCGCTACGCCCGGCGGCTCTCCGGTCCGCTGCTCGACCGCTTCGACATCCGACTCGAGGTCGATCCGCCGGACCCCGACGCCGTCCTGGTCCCAGGGACACGTGGCGAGTCATCCGCCGCCGTGCGTGCCCGGGTCGAGACCGCCCGCCGTCGCGCCGAGGAACGTGGTGTCGGTGCCAACCGGGAGCTGCGTGGCGAGGCCCTCGAGCAGCACGCGCCCCTGTCGCCCGACGCAGAGGGGCAGCTGCGTCAACGCCTGAGGGACGGCACGCTGTCGATGCGCGGCGCGCAGCGGGTGCGACTGCTGGCGCTCACGCTCGGCGACCTGGCCGGCGAGGACCCACCGCTCGGGGGTGACCTCATCAACCAGGCGCTCTCGTTGCGCGGCGGCGAGCGTCGGGTGGTCCCGGCGTGACCGACGACGGACAGCTGCCGCTCGAGGCCTACCTGACGGCGCTCTGCTCGCTCGACGACCTCGGCCCGGGACGGCTGCGATGGATGCTCCGACTCGGAACACCCGAGGAGGTCTGGGAGCGCGTGCGCTCGGCCAGGCTTCCGGTCCCACCGCCGCGGGTCGCACCGGCAGCGATCACGGCAGCCTGGGCGCAGCAGTCAGCGGGGATCGACCCGTCACGGGTGTGGGAGCGCTGCGGACGACTCGGCGTGGGGGTCGTCGCGCTCGGCGGCCCCGGCTACCCGCCATCGCTGGTCGACGACGTCGACCCGCCCGTGGTGCTCTTCCACCTGGGCGACCC
>JAFAFN010000540.1 GCA_023423475.1 Actinomycetes bacterium
CCGGGACCCCGGCGTCGCCCGCATAGGCGGAGCTCACGTTGTCGTCGCTCAGCTCGGACTGCTTGGTGCCGACGATCGCGTAGCCCTCCATGTCCTCGCCGTGGTAGATCTCGGGCTGTTCGAGCGCCGGCAGATCGGTGACCTTCGGCGGGATGCCGCTGACCAGGAAGTTGGGCTCACCCCGGCTGTTGGCCGAGTTCGACGGGGCGACGGCCGCGGCGTAGCCGTGGGTGAACACCAGGTGCAGCTTCTCCCAGGTGGGCGCCGTCACGCCCTGCAGGTTCAGCTCGCGTGACGTGATCAGTACCGGGGTGCGGTCGTCCTCGATCTCGTAGCGGTCCACGTCCACATCCCGGAACGTGTAGTACTCGCGCTCGAACTGCATGTCCTGGATCGTGGGCAGCATCACCTCGGGGTCGAGCAGTCGGGCGTTCTCGAGGTTCTCCGGCTCTGCCTCGAGGTCGTCCTCGGTGAGCTCGGACGAGAACTCGAAGTCCACACGGCCCACGTCGTCGAGCTGCAGCGCGGCCCGGGTCGCGTCGATGTTGCGCTCGATGTACGGGCGCTCCTTGGCGAGCTCGGCCGGCTCGACCTGGAATCGCTGCACGAAGGCCGGGTAGATGCTGCCGGCGAGGATCGCGATGATCCCCCAGAGGCCCATGATGATGACCGGGAGCGTCCAGCCCTTGCGTCGGATGTTCAGCAGCAGGAGGATCCCGGTGAAGGCGGAGATCAGCACCATGAGCTGCGTCGCCGGCAGCGACGCGTTGATGTCCGCGAAGCCGGCGCCGTCGAACGCGCGGCCCGACGACGTCACCAGCTCGAAGCGCTGCAGCCAGTAGTCGACGGCCTTGGTCAGCGCCGCGGCGGCGAGCAGGACCGACAGATGCGCCTTGGCGTTGGGCGAGACCCGCTCCCCCATCGGCTGCACCCGGATGGCGCCGTTCAGGTAGTGCACGACCGCCACGGCGAGCGCGGTGACGATCAGGAAGCCGAAGAACCAGTCGACCGCGGTGGTCAGGAACGGCAGTTTGAAGAGGTAGAAGCCGATGTCGGTCGAGAACTGCGGATCGTCGACCCCGACGTTCCCTCCGAAGCGGAACAGCAGCCACTCACGCCACTGCGCCGAGGCGCTGAAGCCGGGGACGACCGAGATGACGAGTGCGACGACCAGCCACAGCAGGCGCTGACGACCCGAGACGAGATCGCGGTAACGCACCAGGATCTCGTCCTCGGGGCCGACGGTCGGACGGAACTTGGGCGCCAGACGTTCGGCGATGATCAGGTTCGACCAGAGCAGGACGAAGAACACCAGCGAGGTCGCGGCCCCCAGGGTCACCTTGGCCGAGAGCAGTCGCCCCCAGACCGCGGTCAGGTCGAGCTGGTCGAACCAGAGGTAGTCGGTCCAGAACGTGGCGATCGCCCGCAGCGAGAGCGCCAGGACGACGATCGCGACGAGGACGACGCCGAGGGCGATCCGTCCACGGTTCGAACCGCCACGCCGTTCGGCTCGACCCTCCTTGCGCGATGGGCGCGGCATGTCACTCGGGTAGCGCACGGCCGACAGGCTACCGACGCGCTGGAGCGAGGATGCATCGGCAGCCCGGGTGCGCCGGAGGTGTCAGGTCCCCGGTGGGGAACGGCTCCTCGCAGGGGACCGCGCCGGCCAGCGCGTTGTCCTCGCCGTCCGCGCAGGGCAGACCGCCGTTGTCGACGACCCACTGCCACGGCGTGCCCGGCCCCGCGGCCCGGCGCTCGCCGTGGGTGAAGCCCGCGGTGGCCAGATCGCCGGCCAGATCAGCGAGCGTCGAGGAGCGCCAGTCGCGGTAGGACGCCCGCACGCGGTCGCCGAGCTCGGTGACGTCGAGGTCGGCCTCGTCGGCCTCGCTGAAGGTGCGCTCCAGGTGCGCCCGGTGTACCGACAGGAACAGGGTGACACGCTGACGCAGGCAGTCCTCGACCAGGTCGGCGCCACCGAAGAGCGAGTCCGCGGCGGAGCCGGCGATCTCCTCCCAGAAGGACGCACCTGAATCGACCGCGTGTACGAACTCCGGCAGCAGCGCATCGACGTAGTGGTCGGCGTACGTGCCGTCGTCGGCCGGCAGGATCGCCGCGGCGTCCGGGCGGCCGCGCTTGACGCGACGCAGCTTGTCGAGGATCTCGTTCTGCTCGTCGGAGGCGAGCCGCTTCAGCGCCCTCGAGAGGCTCTTGTCGATCGGAGCGAGCAACTCGTCGCGGGTGTCGAGCAGGTCCTGGTCGGTCCGGACCGCCACGTCGGTGCCGCCGCCGTTCGACGACGCCGCGGCGTCACCCCGGCCGGCGCGGCCGGCGACAGCGGTCTCGTCGGTGAGGTCGATCTCGGCATCCGGCTCGCCGCCGTCGCCGCCCTCGTCGTCCTCGATGCCTTCGGCGCGGATGCGAGCGAACAGATCGTGCACCGTGGCGCCGTCCTCGCCGTCCTCGCCGTCCTCGTCGTCCTCGTCGTCCTCGATGAGGGCATCGTCGAGCTCGTCGCCGAGCTCTGTATCGAGCTCGTCGCCGAGCTCTGTATCGGCCTCGTCGCCGGCAGCGGCGGAATCGTCGGGGACGGTGTCCCCGGAGTCCTCGCCGCGGGACTCGAAGATGTCGATGACCGCCGCCTCGGCGACCCCCGCCTCGGCCTCTGCTGCTGCCTCGACCTCTTCTGCTGCCTCCGGCTCGGGCTCGGGCTCGACGTCGACCACCTCGAGGTGCTCGACGGTCGTCTCGATCGTCTCGACGACGACCTCTCCCTCCGGAGTCTCGATCACGGTGATCTCGTCGCTCGCCTCGACCGTCGTCACCTCGGCGACGACCACGCCCTCGACCGGCAGCTGATCCGCCGCCGCGTCGCCTGCCGCATCCTCCTCCGTCGGCGCATCGCCGAGCTCGGCGTGCAACGCAGCGAGCTCGGTGTCGACGTCGCCGTCGATCGCCGCCGCTGCATCGTCGGCCGCGGTGCTCGCCTCGGCGTCGATGCGGTCGAGCCCCTCGACGGTCTCGTCGAGCTGGGCCCCGGCAGCACGCAGCACCTCTGCGACACGGTCCCGGGCCGCCAGTGCGCCCTCGATCTGGCGCCGTGCGTGCAGGCGACGGTCCGCGAGGTCGGCGAGCATGCGCTCGCGCAATGCCTTCGTCTCGGCGACCATCTCCCGGCCGGATTCCCTGGCGCGCTCGACCTCTTCCTCCGCCGCG